>JAYUHI010000424.1:0-8471 GCA_043767095.1 Bacteroidota bacterium | reverse complement strand
CATAATTGGCGGCTTGCCAGGAATAGGGCTGTTGATTAGTTTGAAAAACAGCCACTCTGTTCTTGTACCAATCGGCAGAAAGCGCTTTGGCTGGATAGGGTTTTAAATTCGGATAGGAGGATGTAGGAATGTATTGATCATCCGGGTCGAGGATTTTATCAGCAAATGGTTCGGCCATTTTCAGGGTTTCATTTACTAAGTATTGAAAGCCATACTCCTGCCCGGCTGTGAGGCCGCTGAGTTCAATCCAAAAGAAATCGCCATCACGGTTCATGAGGTTGGCGGGCAACACATCCCAATTACTAAAATCACCCAGGGCATAAGCTGAAGTTTTAGCAGGCGCCCACAAACAAAGAGTGACTTTGGTAGGATCGCTGTTGTTGTAGTTGATGCCGGCAATGATGCCAGCAGGTCGGGGGGCTGCCGGGCTTGTTACTTTAATGATATACTGAAAAGAAACTTCGCTAGAACTGCCACCGGCCATCGCTGAAATTTTTATTGCGCCATACCCAGAAGTTTCGGTTACGGTATGAGAATAAGAATAATTGTACAAATTGGTTTTGGTATCTGTGAGAACATTGTCAACATACAGATTAAAATTAGAGGCCACAGGTGTCTCAGCTTGTATGTTGATGACATCCGAGGTTTGAACAAAAAGAGGTTGAACTGATGGTGACGTTAGTTTCAATTGAAAGCTTCCATCCCAAAAGGTGGCTATGTAATCAGTGCTTTGGCATATGGTTGGGCTGCTGCACCAATCAATGGCTTTTATCAGCATGCCCAGTTTTGTTTCTGCACTTATACTGGACGTGAAAAAATCGGACGGTTTGAAAGTGATGGTGAATGTAGTTTTGCTGTTCGCTGTAGACTTAATGAACTTAGCCGGATCGGCTGATGCTGTTGCCGGACTGATGTTGTACTTGGTGCCAATGCTTTTGCCGGGTATCCAAACCCAAATCCAGGCGTTGGATAAATTGGCGAGGGCTGTGCCGGTAACATCATAGGTAACGGTTATCTGATCATTATATCTGAACAACGAGGGAGCAATGACCGGGTCTAATGAAACTTTCTGTGCGATTGAGCAACCAACAACTAACCATAAAATAACCGTTATGAATTTTTTCATTTCATAATTATTTAATCGATCAAAGATAGAGCAATCGAGAGACTATGGAGTGAAGTATGAAAGTTCTGTTCTAGAGGAAGGTTTTTAGCAATTTCAATCGTTTGAAAAAAACCAGCCGGTTAAAAAACACTCTTTATTTGTGCAATCGAAACCTCTAACCATTTTTCAGCAATCAAAGAAAGTTGACGCTCATCCCCCTCATAATGCCAGGTAGTTTGCGTGTGAGTCATCGATTCTCCTGGCTTAAGGGCAGCAGCAGGCGAAGAGGTTTCCAATTCATAAAATGGACCGAGTGGCTTTGCACCTGGTGATGGCGGGCCATCATTGTAGGAGTTGATTACATCGCCAGCATAAGGCTTCTTTTGAATTTCCCACTTGCTGTTCACGTAAGCAGTTAAGGAATCTGGTATGGAAAATCGAACGATGGTGAGCACTTGATTGATTGCATCGTAAGAACCTAAAATATTTTTTGCCCTCCTGGGATTGAGTCCGATTTTACTTCGATAACTTCCATCGCCTTTGAAATAACAAGCGCTGTCTTTGATTATCAATCGTTCTGAAGGTACTTTTCCAAAATAGTCATCAATCACAACCGGCCCAAGTTCGGATTCATTGCCCGGATGAAAAGGAATGATCACCGTTGTTCCGGCTGTTGGGTTGAACATGCCCAACAACCAAATCGATAGGAACCCCGTTTCTTTCTGCCATGCCTGATTTCCAGTATTTTTTATTGTATTGACTGATTGATAGGCCACTCCCAATACTCCGCTTTCCTCAACAGGAAGAATTTTGATTTCCCTTCGGATGCTCAACTTAAATTCAAATCCTGAATAGTTCGTCAAGGTTGCATCTTTAGTGAAGACTATTCGTTCAGTTGAATGCTCAGCCACATTAAACGGTTCGGTATCAATCAATGGAGGCGTTTGCCAGGTATTCAAATCAAATAGATCGCCTTTTTTAAAAAACAAACCAAATTGTCCTCCTTCCGGGCCAAGCCAGAATCGCTCTTCGCCACCATATGGATTGATGTGGGGCAGCGTATCGCCCGATGAAAACAATTCACGGTTTATCCAACCAAAACTATTTCCATTGTCGCCATTGGCCGTACTGGTCATAACCCGGCCTTGTAGGGCAGGAGAAACGGCAACCCTCCCGTTTCCATCGGGTGCGCTTAGAATTATGATTGGAGTGTATTGCTGAAGAAAAGCTACATCATCACCAAAAGAATTTGATTTCGGTTTTTGATTGCAGGTGGTAATGGACACCATAAGGAACAATAACTTTCCGAAAGTTTGAAACTTTCGGAAAGTTGAAATTAGAGAAGGCCTATTCATTCTTACTTTTCAATTGAGTCCAAATATTTTTTCCATCAACAACCACTTTTCTCCAGGCTTGGCCGTTGGGAGTGCTTGCTGATATTTCCACATCAACGTTTCCCACTCCTGCACTTTCGGGTTGGCGCCATCCTGCACCGACTTGCCATAAAAAGAAAATGAATCCTTTGCCTCCATAATCATGCACAAGCGGTTACCGTGCAGATATATCTCCATGTTAATAATGCCTGAGTCTTTTATGCTGGTGATAATCTCTGGCCAAACTGCCATGTGATGCTCTTTGTAGGCTTCAATCAAAGCCGGATCGTTTTTCAAATCAAGGGTGAGGCAATAACGCTTCATGGGTTTACGCTTTTTGATGTTTATATCCACTCAGTCCAAACCAGGCGATAACAAAAAAGCAAAGCAGGGGAACAACATAAGCCACTTGAATATTGGATTGGTCGGAGATGAGGCCCATCAGCACTGGAAAAACAGCTCCACCGGCAATGGCCATGACAACCAATGATGAACCGATCTCGGTGTCTTCCTTGATGTCCTCAATCGCCAAAGAAAAAATGGTAGGGAACATGATCGATTCAAAAAATGGAACAGCGAATAACGCCCACACAGCTAGTTCTGATTTTACAAATGTGGCCACGGTCAGCAATCCAATGCATACCAATGCATAAAGGGTAAGAAGGCGGTTGGCGGGAACAAATCGGGTGAAAAAAGTTCCTGCAAATCGTCCAACCATAAATCCCAGCATGGCCATACCCAGCCAGAAAGCAGCGTCCTTTTCGGGCGTGTTGCTTGTGTATTTTGCGAAGCGGATAAAAAAACTGGTTACACAAACTTGCGCGCCAACATAAAAAAATTGTGCAACCACGCCCCATTTTAATTGGGGATGTTTTAAAGCCTTGCCAACGCCTGATTTCACTTTTCTTTCTTCGGCTGGAACTTCGGGCATGACCGTGAAATAAACCAAAGCGGCCACAGCCAGCACCACCAAAGCAATAACGAGATAGGGAATTTTTACTGCATCAGCCTCGGATTGTAAATATTGATTGAGTTGAACTGTGCCCATAGCATTCAGGTCACTCTTGCTATGTTCAATGCCACTGAGAATAAACATGCCGCCCAGGTAAGGAGCGAGCATTGCGCCCAGGCCATTAAACGATTGAGCAAAGTTGAGCCGGGTGGTTGCTGTTTCAGGTTTGCCCAGGATTGTTACGTATGGATTAGCCGCAGTCTCCAGAAATGCACAACCTGAAGCGATGATAAACAATGCTCCCAGAAAAAAAATGTAAACCCTTGAACTCGCTGCAGGTAAAAAAAGCAGCGCACCAAAAGCGTAGAGCACCAGGCCAATGAGAATTCCTTTTTTGTAACCATACTTTTTCATGACAAACCCGGCAGGCAGGGCCATCAAAAAATATCCTACATAAACGGCCGAGTCAATGAAAGCCGATTGCAAATCGGTTAACTGGCAAGCTTTCTTTAAATGGGGAATAAGTATCGGCTCAAGGTTATGAACGAAAGCCCAGAGAAAGAAAAGGCTCGTGACCAAGATGAAGGGAACGAGATACTTTTGAGTAGTGGTCATAAGGCGGATAATTCAATCCCGAGGCATCGGGACGAATGTAGAATTTTTGAAAAGGAAAAGGGTGACCGCTGGAAAAAATACTTGAACCTTAGATGGTAAGCAAAGCATCAAATTTTTTTCTTTTTGAGCGCCATCAATTTTTGAAGAGCCTCTACATCGGCTCTGTCTTTAAATCTACCGCTCTTTAGCTTATTGACAATCAAATCGTTTAAATGAAGTATGGGCACTTGAAAGTTCTCTAGTGGAAGAAATGTTTTATTTTCAAATGCTTCATCAAACTTCAAACCTGAAAGCCATGTGATAAAGTCAACACGCTTTGGGTAATCATCCATATGAAAAGCAACCATTTTAGTAAAGTCGGCTTTCTTCAAGGTCTGCATGTCTTCTGCAAGAAAATCATATTTTTCCAAAACCAGAATAAGCTTCTCCTTATTTTGGTTATCTGGCTTTAGCCAAATATCCATGTCACCTGTTGTTCTGGCGTGTCCAAAAAAAATAACCGCATGCCCACCAACTAAAATAAATTCCACACCTGCTTCAAGCAATTCAATCAACAATTTTTTATGTTCGTCCAGGAGGATGTTCATACAGAATCAAAATAAAGTCGCGTTGGGGGTTTTGAATTTGCGAGTTGATCGGCAAAGGCGCTTTTAATGAGCATGGTTGCGTATTGCAGGCTTTGTAAAGGTGTAAGGCCGGCACAAAACAATAAGTAATCGTTTTCCTGGTCCTCAACAGTTCCAAATTTTAAGCGGGGGGCACCCGTTAATTTTCGTCTCCTGGCAAAATATTCCTCAAGGGACTCCTCCACTTTTGGGTTATCACGATTAGGTATTACTTCATCATTCATGTTCGTAAATTTATTCAAAAGATCGGTACAAATTAATTTTGAACCTACTTGTCGGGGCTGGCAGTCTGAAATCGTGAATTTTCAAATCGCCCTATCCAAATGAACATACCCGCCATCCACATGAATCAATTGGCCAGTAGTGTGACTTGATTTATCGGACAACAGGAATGCAACCATGTTGGCAATCTCTTCTTCCGTGGTCATGCGCTGACCGAGAGGAATTTTCATTTCGATGGCTTTCAGCTTTTCATCAGGATTTTGAAATGTACTGATCCAACTCTTATATAAAGGAGTGAAACACTCTGCCACAATCACAGCATTCACCCGAATTCCATATTTCAATAACTCCACGGCCCACTCGCGGGTGAGAGCATTTCGTCCGCCATTAGAGGCTGCGTAAGCAGAAGTATTGCCTTGCCCCGTCTCCGCAGTTTTCGACCCGATGTTCACAATGGCTCCTTTTGATTTTATGAGTGAGGGCAAAGCATGGTGCGCCATCAGATAATAATGAACCAGGTTTTTGTGAATCGACTCCATGAACTTTTCATAACTACCCGACTCCAACCCTACGCCATCGTTCACACCGGCATTGTTTACAAGGCCATCAATGCTACCGAATTCTTTTAGTGTAAGGTCAACTGCTTTTTTGCAATCATCTGGTTTTGTTAATTCCGCTTCAATTTGAAAACACTTGCCCCCAGCAGAAAGAATTTCATACAGTGTTTTCTGATTGTCTTCCCGGCTTCGACCCACAATCACCGGAACAGCTCCTTCCTTCGCCAGGGTTTTTGAAATGCCTTCGCCAATACCTTTAGCTCCGCCTGTTACGATGATGACTTTGTTGGATAGGTTAAGGTTCATGTAATTATTTATTTTGATGCTATGTTTTTGAACCACATAGGTACATAGAAACATAGAAATACTCACATAGGGAAAAAATCCAATTACTATGTGAATCACCTATGTGTCTATAGTTTCTATGTGGTTCAATTTTGAAACTACAATTGATAAATTCGTTTTGCATTGCCACCCATTACCTCGTTCTTTTCTGATTCCGAAAATGAAGCTAAGTAATTTTCAACAATGGAGAGCTGACTTTTATACGAAGCCGCTACCAAACACACCGGCCAGTCGGAGCCATACATTACCCGCTTCGTTCCAAACTTCTCAAAAACCAAATCCAAATAGGGTTTGAAGTCTGATTGTTTCCAGGTGTTCCAGTTAGCTTCCGTTACCATGCCGCTGATTTTGCAAAACACATTTTCAAAACCGGCCAAGGTGGTCATGGCTTTCTCCCAGTTGTCCATTCTGCCCTCTTTAATGAAAGGTTTGGCGAGGTGATCAATCACGAACGGCTGATCAGGAAACCTGCTCACAAATTCTATGGCAGCGTTTAATTGTTTCGGATAAATCAGAATATCGTATGTGAAATTGAATTGCTTCAAGGCTTTAATACCATTGCAAAAATATTTTCGAAGCAGGAACTCATCATCCGGCTCGGCCTGAACAATATGCCGGAACCCCTTTATTTTTTTGAATTGAGAAAAGTATTGCAAGCGATCTTCACCAGCAGGCGATCTTAAATCTACCCAGCCCACTACTCCTTTTATTATTGAATTTTTTTCGGCTTGTTCCAGTAAGAACATCGTCTCCTCCTCCGACTGATCGGCCTGTACAGAAACACATCCATCTATTTTATTTTGACTGAGAAGTGGATTTAAATCTTGTGGATAAAAATCTCGCCTGATCACACTCATCTCATCATTGATCCATGAATCACGAACGGGATTGTATTTCCAGAAGTGTTGGTGGGAGTCGAGGCGCATCTAAGGTTGACTATCCAAATAACTTTTGAATTCATCTAAAGTCATGACCACACAGTTTGGAAAGGTTATTTTATTAAGTTTCAATAATTTGGAATCATTCGTTACAAGAATATCAGCAGAGGCTGATAAATAAGTATCAGAAAACTTATTATCATCCAAATCACCCTTAACTAAATAAAAGTTAAAGTAAATGTCATGGAGTTGCGTATTCTCTGCGGTGAGGATTGTCCCCAACAAATTATGAGTTACCTCATCTCCCCAAAACTGAGAAAACTTTTCTTCGTACTCCAGTAAGATTTCATTTGAAACACATATCGTGTAACGGCCTTTTAAAAATGCATCAAATACGGACCGATGTGCAGACTTTTTCCCGATGCAACTTATAAAGCAATTTGTGTCCAGAACGATTTTCAATTCTTGAATTTCGTGTTACTGGATGCAAGCCATTCCTGATAGATAGCGGCCGACAAATGAGAATCATTTTCTTTTTTTTCTATAGAAGCATCCAGATTTTTTCGAAAATAAAAATTGAGTAATGATTTAATCTCCTTGATTTGCTTTTCATCGGTAATGTGCTGGAAACTCTTCAGAATCTCCAGTTGCATTTGAGTCAGTTTCTTTGTTTCAATTTTCATTTTACAAAGATAATACCTTGCAACTTAATTTTAAGATTTTTAACTTGAATAACCCCTCACCCTCTGCCTCGAAATCCCTAACCCATCAATGCCCAACTCCATCACGTCACCGGGTTTCAGATAAAACGGAGGCTTCATCCCCAGTCCTACTCCAAACGGTGTTCCGGTTGAAACCACATCACCCGGCAACAAGGTCATAAACTGACTGATGTAGCTGACCAGTGTGGGAATATTAAACACCAGATCGGAGGTGTTGCTGTTTTGCATCATGTTGCCGTTCAGTTTCAACCAAAGATTCAGACTATGCGGATCGGGAATTTCATCCGTAGTAACTAAGTACGGTCCAAGAGGAGCAAACGTATCAGCGCTTTTTCCTTTCACCCACTGGCCGCCACGCTCCAGTTGAAACTCGCGCTCGCTGATGTCGTTGTGAAGAACATAACCGGCTACATATTTCATTGAATCTTTCTCATCCACATAAGAAGCTTTTTTGCCAATCACAAAAGCCAACTCCACTTCCCAATCGGTTTTAACACTGTTCTTCGGAATGATCACATCATCAAATGGGCCGCATAAGGCGGTGGTGGATTTAAAAAACAGCACGGGCTCTTTGGGAACTTCCATGCCACTTTCCTGCGCGTGCTTAGCGTAATTCAACCCAACACAAATAATTTTGGATGGACGTTTAATGGGCGCTGCTATTCGAATGTCATTTGAAACAACCGGGGAATTTTTAGAGTTGGTGCTCAGCCAGGACTGAAGCCGATTGATTCCATCCTTTGCAAAAAAATCCTCACCATAGTCCTCGCCAAAGGCGCTCACATCAATTTTTTTGTCATTCAGCAGAACACCAGGTTTTTCATTTTCAGTTGGGCCGAAGCGGAAGATTTTCATGGCTGGATTGTTTGGAAAAGAATAAAGTTATAGGCTATTTTCGCACAAAGTATATCCGATGGAAGAAAAAAGGATCAAGTTCTACATTGAAATGATTAAGACTTTGACGGCCTTCATAATTGGAACCGGGGCTGGAATTTTAGCGTTAGCCACTCAGGATGGGAATCAATTTCTAATTGTTTTCGTTTCAGTTCTGTGTGGTATTTGTGTTACTTTATTGG
>JAYUHI010000423.1:0-8504 GCA_043767095.1 Bacteroidota bacterium | reverse complement strand
TCCGGTAAGTTTGGAATCAAAGGCCGAGTCTCCTTCCAAAACGGTTTCGATTCCAATTATTTTTTGCTGACTGAGTTTCTCCGCAACACTTTCACGTTGCGATTGTGTTTCAGCCAATTGATATTGTGTATTGCCCCGATCAGCTTTAATTGGTTCAGCAACATCAGCCGAGGGTGCATCGAACATAGAAAGTTGCGATGGTTTCTTTTGAGCAATGGGAGCAGGAGAATCAAGGCCACTTCCCAACCGGCCAAGAATAGTTTTGAATTCTAACTCCTCGAAAATTGGTTTGAGTGCTTCGAGATTGGGGGGTCTGTACGTCAACTTCTCTTCCGAAAACTCTATCGGTGATTCAATGTTGATGGCCGCCAATCTTTTAGAGAGCAAAGCCTGTTCAGCATGTTGCTCTACTAATTCTTTCTTTTTTCCTTTTAGTTCTGATGCGTGTGCGATGATGCCTTCCACTGTTCCATACAATTTCAAAAGTTCAGCCGCAGTCTTAGGCCCGAAACCAGGAATGCCGGGAATGTTATCGGATGAATCACCTTGCAAGCCGAGCATGTCCACCACCTGGCTCACATCGCTGATATCCCACTTCTCACAAACTTCTTTCGGCCCCATAATATCCACCGAGTTGCCCATGTAGGCCGGTTTGTAGAGCCAAACTTTTTCACGCACAATCTGCCCGAAATCTTTGTCGGGCGTCATCATAAAAACTTCGAAGCCCTTTTCATTTGCTTTGAGCGCCAGGGTTCCGATTAAATCATCAGCTTCGTACCCATCGACTTCCAAAATCGGAATATTAAATCCACGAATAATATCTTTCACGATAGGAATTCCATAACGAATATCCTCCGGGGTTTCCTGCCGGTTGGCTTTATATTCTTTGAAAATCTCATCGCGAAAGGTTGGGGCAGCCGTATCGAATGCCACGCCAATGTGTGTAGGCTTTTGTTTTTGGATTACCTCGAGCAGTGTGTTGGTAAATCCAAAAGGCACCGAAGTGTTTCTTCCCTTCGAGTTAATGCGTGGATTTTTGGTGAAGGCGAAGTGAGCGCGGTAAATGAGCGCGTAGGCATCGAGCAGGAAGAGTTTTTTAGAAGGTTCTGACATTTTGCAAACTTAATATTTCCAAGCCGATCAACTCTCTTTACCGGCTTGACGCCTGATAAAAATGTGCTAAATTTATCCTCATGGAAGAAACCGTGATCCGCCCCCGTACCATCATGGAAGTGTTTAAAATGCTTCCTGAAACAACACTGGCTGAAGTAATCAATAAACGCCTTTTTATGTCCCCCGCACCAATTGGTAGACACCAACGAACTATTCGCAAATTGATTTCACAAATGGCTGATCATGTTGAGACCAGAAGCCTGGGTGAAGTATTTGTATCTCCTTTGGATGTTTATCTTGATGAGCATTCCAATGCTGTGCAACCCGATATTTTTTTTATTACGACTGAACGGTTGGATATAGTTGATGATGAGGGAGGCGTTCATGGTGTTCCAGACTTGATCGTTGAAATCCTTTCACCTGGCAATCCCAAACATGATAAGGTTACCAAAAAAGGCTTGTACCAGAAGTTTAAAGTGAAAGAATATTGGGTGATTGACCCGGCTACTAGAAAAGCAAACGGATTTTCATTATCAGGAAATTCGTATAAACCCCTACTGGAAAGCACTGGAAAAATCTCCTCGCTCTTATTAAATGGAACATTCAAATTTTAAATTTCATGATCACCCTCCCCCTCGAAAAATTTTACAACTGGGAAAAGACCTTCCCTAACCAAACATTTCTCCGCCAGCCACTGAAAGGTGAGTGGAAAGAGTACAGCTACAGAAATGCGGGGGAAGAAATTCGCAGAATCGCTGCCGGCCTTATCGCTTTAAACCTTCCTCCAAAAAGCAAGATTGCTCTCATATCCAAGAATTGCGCACATTGGATTATGGCCGACATCGCCATTTGGATGGCCGGCCACACCACTGTGCCGCTCTATCCAACCATAACAGCAGCAACCATAAATCAGATTCTGGTTCATAGTGAATCGGTTGCCATTTTTGTCGGGAAGCTGGATGATTACCCCAATCAGAAATCGGGCATCCCCGATCACCTTCAGAAAATTTCCTTTCCGTTCTATGGCATCAATGAAGGTTTGCTTTGGGATGACTTGCTGGCAAAACATGCTCCCGTGAGTGAAGACATTCACCGCGATGGCAACGATCTGTTCACCATTGCTTACACCAGCGGAACAACCGGTGTGCCCAAAGGTGTGATGATGACGCACTACCATTTTGGTTATGGCATATCGATGGCCTTAGATAACCTGCTGGGTACAATAGGACTTCAGGAGCATCCTATGTTATTTTCGTATTTACCCTTATCGCATGTGGCCGAGCGCATGATTGTTGAAATGCTGGCGATTCATATGGGTGGAACTATTTCGTTCGCTGAAACCTTAGAGAGCTTCGGGAAAAACCTGGCCGATACGCAACCGAATTTATTTTTTGGTGTGCCCCGGATCTGGGCCAAGTTCCAGGAGAAAATTTTGGAGAAGATGCCGCAGAAAAAAATGGACACCATGCTGAAGATTCCAATCCTTAATTCTATTGTGAAGAAAAAAATCCAAAAGGCCCTGGGCCTGGCTAAAGCTACCGTTTGTGTTTCAGCTGCCGCGCCACTGCCTGCCGACACCATCCGTTGGTTTGCAAAACTGGGCATCGTTATCCGCGAGATATATGGCATGACCGAAGGCAACGGAATTTCGAATGGCAATTATAAAAAGATAAAGATTGGCACGGTGGGGCATCCGTATGCTGGCAGCGAGGTGCGCATCAGCGCAGAGGGTGAAGTTCAAACCAGGCATGATGCAATGATGCTGGGCTATTACAAAGAACCGCAACTTACGGCAGAAATGTTTACCGAAGATGGCTTTCTGAAAACAGGAGACCAGGGCACGGTTGACTCCGAAGGCTTTTTAACCATCACCGGACGGATTAAAGATCTCTTCAAAACCGATAAAGGAAAATATGTGGCCCCTGCTCCCATTGAAATGAAATTAATGGCCAATACCGATATTGAACAAGTGTGCGTAGTGGGGATGGGCATTCCCCAGCCGATAGCATTGACTATAGTTTCACCTTCGGGAAAGCAAAAGTCAAAAGAAGAATTGATTGCCAGCTTATCTAAAACCATCAGCGAAGTGAATCCGCAAATTGAACATCATGAGCGGCTGGTAAAAGCTGTGATCATGAAAGACAACTGGAGCATTGAAAACGGATTGATGACGCCCACCCTGAAAGTGAAGCGCAACGAAGTAGAAAAAATCCACCTGCCTAAATATCCCATGTGGTATAAGAAGGAGGGAATGGTGGTGTGGGAGTAGCCAACTTCAAAAATCATCATTCAACATTCGATATTGGAAATTTGAATTTCGAATGATGAATGCAGATTTTAGATTTTTGAAGTTGTCCTAAAACGACAATGTTATTGGGAAGTTTATTTTTAGAAATAAAAACTTAAAAAAACTTACTAATAAACTTCAATTGAATACCATATGAAAACATCTGGTTGGATCAAACTGGTAGGAATCCTTTGTATTATTTCTGGCATATTCGGATTAATGGAAAGCATTGCACACATCGATATAATTGAAACGGAAGAAGCGAAAATCTCCGAGTTCTCTCCTAAAGTTCAGAGTTTGGTTACAATCCTTGGATATGTAGGGGTTTTGGTTCATTTACTTTATCTCATGGCTGGTGTATTCTTCCTAATTAAAAAAACATTTTCTTTGAACATGATGTATATTGCTCTTATTATTAGTATTTTGTTCCTAATCATTCCATTAATAATTATTAACAAAAGTGATTCGTCAGGTTATCTTTTCGATTACAGGCTCAGTCTTTCAAACCTGATAAGCCCTGCTCTTAATATGGCTTTACTAATTGGGGTCAAAGTAATAAGTAAAAATTATTATAATAAGCCTGAAGAATTAAAAGAGTCAAAGATTTTGACTTCAAGGGTTTTGAAGATTTTGACATACCTGGGACTGGTATGTTTTTTTATCCCTCTTTCGATACTAGGTTTATGGATATATGCTTTCGATTTGGAAGATAACCAAACCGATCGGGTTGCAATTTTTAATAGCTATTTTCCTAATTTTTTACATGGGCGATATGATACTACCTATCTTAGTTTAGCTTTTTGTCTACTGTCAATTGTCCTCAGCAGCGTTAGCTTGAAATTATCAGGGAAATTATGGAAGGCCATGAATATTGTTATCCTGGTTTTTGCAATTATGTTATTGCTTTTAAATTTATTTGGACTGATGTAATGCTCTATCAAACTAAATGATCGAAGCCAGTACCCAACAGAACATTTGGTTTAGCGATTCAATCATAGCTTACTCACCAGTCCTCGTTGCAAACGAGAGCTTCCCGGGCGAAAAATAATCGGATATTGTCTGCGCCTTTTTAATTAAAGGTTGTTAAAGTTCAGTTTATCGCTTCCCCCTTCTCCAGTTTCTTAACCATGTCTTCAATCGTTTTTTTGTTGGCTGCAACGGTTTCAGCTTTCAGGGCATCCTGCATAAATTTCAGCGCTTTTTTATTATCGCCATTGGCTGAATACCCGCGCGACATGCCAACCATGGCAGTGGCAACAGTGGGGAAACGCTTGAAGGCTAATTCGAAAACCGGCAGGGCATCCTTTTCTCTTTTTTGGGTGATGAGTGTGCGGCCGTAGTTTACAATTTGTCCGGCAGTGGCATCGGGCAGATTGATGGCCTCTTTCATCACGGCATCGGCATCGGCTTGCTTAGACATTGCTGCCAGCACATTGGCCTTTGAATTATAAATGGGAAAGTACTTTATGTTGCGGTCGATGTATCCCTGAATCCATGCTAACGCTTCATCCAGATTAATTTTTTTTGTGGCACACATATTAACAGCCCCCACAGCATTTTGCCAGCCGAAACCTTTCTGACCTGTAAATTCTTCGCGGATTTTTTTAACGTATAAGTCGTCCCCGTTTGGCACTGAAATTTTGAAAGGGACAGAAAGTTTTTCCCACTTCAGCCGTGCCGAAGCGCTGTTTTGAAGCCGGTCGGTAAATTCGTAAGTAAGAAACTCATTGGATTCGCAAGGCGCTGACTTTACGGTAATGCGCAGAGCATCTTCAGTAGGTGTATAAAAAAAACTTCCCCACCCACCTGAGTTCGTAGAAAAAATAACCGTCCAGTCTTCAGGGCCAGGAATCATGTGCAGTCCGTAAGTTCCCGCTTTTAACGGTTTGCCTTCCACTTCCACATCCTGTGAAAATGAAATGGTGGTGTTTTCATTGGAACCCGCCCGCCAGGGTGATGGGTTTTGTTCGGTGCTCTTTCCGAAATTAAGATTGGTCAATCCGTATGGAACCAGCTTACCCCAGATTTCACGGCCTGCCACATCGGGGCTGTTATAAATAATAGTCACTTTAACCAAGCCAAGGTACTGCGAGACTTCACTTCGCTGGTTGTTGCCACTGGGCGGCAACGTCATTTGCGACCAGGCCACCAGACTAACCAGCAAACCGATGGTAATAAGAGAAATTTTCAAATTGTTTTTCATTGGGAATTGTTTTTGATTGTGGATGAAGTTACTAATAATCAGATACAATCGCAGGGAATTTTGAGCAGCGGTAAAATGCTTCTTGCCTGGGTGGACAAAAAAGTGAAATACCACCTATCTTTGGGGAGTTCAATAGCGTTATGAAAAAACCATTTTTCAAAGTACTGGCATCTCTCAACAAAATAATTCTTCCCGGCTACGGTAGGCGTGATCTTTCCAAACTTTCCAAACTCGACAAAGCAATCGTAGCCTACCGGTATTGGGTAACAACAAACGCATTGGATTGATCCGAACCCATGAATAAAATCCGGTTGATCACATTCCTCACCGGCCTGCTGCTCATATTGGTAGGGTTCGCTAAGATTTTCCTGGTGGCCTTTCAAGGATCTGATGCTTCCTTCTATACGCCAGCCATTCTGATTACAATTGGTGGAATGCTAATTATTGCTGTTAGAAAGAAATGATACGGCCACTACGAAGCAGTCATCGCGGTCAAGTCCTGGCGTTAGCCGGGACTCGTACCGCGATCTGGTAATAACAACGTGCAGCCAACTATGAAAAGCACCCCTTGCTATTGAAGCACATTTTAAGTGTGTTCCTGGTATTCGGGATCGCGGCACTAAGGGCCGCGATGGCTTTCAATTGGCCTGATTGTTTCACTAAATTTATCGCATGAAAAACAGACGCACGTTTATCAAACAAAGTCTGGCAGGAGTAGCCAGTATCACCCTATCTCAGAATACTTTTGCAAACATTCTGAACCCGCAGAAAAAACAACGACTGGGTGTGGCTCTTGTGGGATTAGGGTATTACAGCACCGACTTGCTTGCCCCCGCCCTTCAGCAAACCAAAAATTGTTTTCTGGCCGGAATTGTTACGGGCACTCCCACCAAAGCGGAAACCTGGAAACAAAGGCATAACCTGTCTGATAAAAATATTTACAACTATCAGAATTTCGATTCAATAGCCAACAGCCCTGATATAGACGTGATCTACGTTGTACTGCCACCCTCTATGCATGCTGAGTATGTAATCCGTGCTGCCAATGCAGGCAAACACGTGTGGTGCGAAAAACCGATGGCTGTTTCAGTGGCCGAGTGTCAACGCATGATTGATGCTTGCTCAAAAAGTAAAGTGAAACTGAGCATTGGTTACCGTATGCACCATGAGCCCAATACGCAACGGATCATTCAATTCCGAAAAGAATTGACATATGGTAAAGTATTAAAGGTGGAAGCTGCCGCAGGATATTTTGATGGCCGCACCACGCATTGGAAGCAAAAGAAAAGCCTGGGAGGTGGCGTGATGGGCGACATGGGTGTTTATCCATTGAACGCGGCCCGCTACAGCACAGGATTAGAACCCATTGCGGTTACCGCCAGGGCCTCTACCACCAGGCCTGAAATTTATTTTGAAGTGGAAGAAACTATGGAGTTTGATTTGGAATTTCTCGGTGGGGCAACGGCTTCCTGCAAAGCCAGCTTTGGTAAGGGCATGAATGATTTAAAAGTGACGTGCGCTAATGGTTGGTATAACCTCTCACCTTTTCAAGCCTACAGTGGTATTGATGGAATCACCAGCAATGGAATAAAACTGAACGCCTCCATTCCCCATCAGCAAGCGAAGCAGATGGATGAGGATGCTCTCGCGATTATGAACAACACACAAGTTTTAGTTCCAGGCGAAGAAGGGCTGAAGGATATTCGGGTGGTGGAGGCGGTTTATCAATCAGTGGCGAAGAAGGGACGGGTAGTGATTTGAAAAAGCAGGCAGTAGGCGGTCAGCAGTAGGCAGGACGATGTTACAACTGGCAAACTGCCTACTTCTTGCTGCCTACATATTTATAATTTCCTTCTCCACTCCTTTTTCTCTGCATGCTTCCGCTTACCTTCCAATCTTTTTTTCTTAGCGGCCTTGCTGGGTTTTGAGGGCTTGCGGATTTTCTTTTGCTTGAAAGCCTGTTCTAGCAACTTATCTAATTTAATAAGAGCCACTTCCTTATTTTGAAGTTGCGAGCGCTTCTCTTGTGCGGTGAGTATGAGCACGCCCTCGATGGTGAGGCGGGTGGCTAATTTCTTCGACAGAATTTCTTTTTGTTCAGGCGATGCAATGGATGAGTGCACAACATCCCACCTCAACGTAACCTTTGTGTTTACCTTGTTCACGTTTTGTCCACCAGCGCCACTGCTTCGCGAGGCGGTAAAAACCAGTTCGGGTTCGAGTTGTTGGGCGGTTAGTTTATCGGCCATCGGCAAAATAATTTTAAAGATGGTCAAAATATTTTTTCAAATTGGCGTGTTGGCATTCTACTCCGATTCCTTTAAACATGCTTCCACAAAAGCCGTATAATCTTTTTTCCCTGCCGGTGATAGTGGGGGCGATGGGCTTTTTTGTTGACATCTACGACTTGCTACTTTTTAACATAGTTCGAATTTCCAGCCTCACCGATTTAGGTGCCGGTAAAGAATCGCTCAAGACTCTGGGCGAAAGCATTGTGAGCTGGCAAATGATTGGCCTGACGGTGGGTGGAATTTTGTGGGGCATCATGGGCGACAAGAAAGGAAGGAAGAGCGTGCTGTTTGGTTCCATTGTTTTATATTCTCTCGCCACCATTGCCAATGGATTAGTCACCACCGTTGAGCAATACACATGGCTCCGCTTCATTGCGGGGCTTGGCCTGGCCGGTGAGTTGGGCGCCAGCATCACCCTCACCAGCGAAATTCTGCCAAAAGAAAAGCGAGGCCTGGCTTCTACCGTCATCGCCACTAGTGGGGTGCTGGGCACTATCGCAGCTTACATGGTCTATAATCTTACGGATGAAAACTGGCGGCTCTGTTATTTCATTGGCGGAGGTATGGGTTTCGCGCTTCTGTTTTTGCGTGTTGGGGTGTTGGAAAGCAG
>JAYUHI010000422.1:0-19877 GCA_043767095.1 Bacteroidota bacterium | reverse complement strand
AATCTGTAATTGTCTCATTTGGTTTCAGTTTGGTTTGACTGAAACAAAGGTAACAATTAATTATTTATACTGCATTACTTATGTCGCTATGTATAGTGGCGATACTGATCACGAGCTACCATTCCGTAAAAGCTGCACTGACTAACCCGGTGGACGTGTTGAAGGATGAGTGAGGGTTGTACGAATAATTGAAAAGTTTTATCAAGGCCACATTGGTTTCAATCCTCTATCTTGCGCCCCTTTATGACCCCCCGCGCCCGGAACATTATCTATTCTCTTTTGCTTCTCTCTGCCGTTTTTATCGTTTGGAAATACCGCCAGAGTAAAAATGCGGAGCCCATCAAAATTGAAGGAAAGACTATGGGCACTTCCTATCACATCACCTACTTCGATGCACGAAACAGGAATTTCAAAACACCGGTTGATTCCCTACTCGGCCTGGTGAATAAGTCCATCAGCACGTGGGACACCACTTCCGAGATTTCGCGATTCAATCGCGCGCAGCGATCATTCCAATTTTCTCTTCCGTATTTTTATCCGCCCCTTCAAAAATCCAAAGAGGTTGTGGCAGGCTCACAAGGCGCCTACGATCCCACGGTAATGCCGCTGGTGAATGCCTGGGGCTTCGGGCCGAAAAAAGTGGAAAGTCCGGATACAACCGAGGTAGAAAAAGTAAAAGCCTATGTGGGTTTTGAGAAACTTAATTTCAACACCGACAGTGTTTGGAAGAATGATCTACGTGTGCAACTCGACTTCAGCGGCATTGGCCAGGGTTACGGTGCCGATGTTGTGACCGGTTTCCTTAAATCTAAAGGCATTGAAAATGCGTTGGTAGAGGTTGGTGGCGAAGGCATGGCCATCGGAAAAAATATCCAGAGCGAACAACCGTGGAAGCTAGGCATTGTTGATCCGCTTCAACCCACCGCATTCAAAGGTTATGTGATACTGGAGGACAAAAGTTTTTCGACATCAGGCAACTATTTTAATTATCGCGAAGTGAATGGCAAACGTTACTCACACACGCTCGACCCAAAGACCGGCTATCCGGCCGAGCGAGTAATTTTAAGCGCTTCTGTTTTTGCCGATGATTGCGCCACAGCCGATGCCTGGGCCACGGCCTTTATGAGCATGGGCCATGAAAAGGCCATTGAGATTTTAAAATCTCAACCGCAATTGGGCGCCTGCCTTTTTTACTCGTCCGAATTGGGCGAAGTCGACCATTATGTATCTGAAAACATGATTGCTTTCATTAGTTTTGAAGAACCAGAGTAATGACTTATTTGCTTTTGTTTTCGGTCGCCATGCTGGGCGGAGTAACGGCCTTCTCCCGCCCGAAAATTGACAGCGGGTATTATAAACTCGCCCTGGTGTTTGCTGGCTCCTATCTTTTTTCCATAACCGTAATTCACATACTACCAGAGTTATTTCATGAATCCAATAACCCTGGTTTGCTTGGCATACTGGTGCTTGTTGGATTTTTCCTTCAGCAAGTGCTGGAATATATTTCGAAAGGTGTTGAACACGGTCATATTCACGTGCATGAAAAAGGACATCGGCATTTAGAGTCCACTGCTATTTTAGCTTTGCTGGCTTTGGGCCTGCATGCTTTTTTGGAGGGCGGCATGTTAGCGAATGGTAATCCCGGCAGGAGTACCAACTCTTTACTGTTAGGTGTGTTGATCCACAAAGCACCCGAAGCCTTTGCATTGGTGAGTGTATTGATTTGCGAGGTCTCGAAAAGAAAATCTGTTTTTTATTTGCTTGTTTTTGCCCTGGCCTCTCCCCTTGGGCTTTTCTCCAGCCAGTATTTAATGACGGGTGATGCCGTTTCCTTAACCTATTTCAATTACCTGTTTGCCGTGGTTTGCGGAAACTTCCTGCACATTTCCACCACCATTGTTTATGAGAGCAGCAGCGATCATAAGTTCAATGCCAGGAAAATGATAGTGGCGCTTGTGGCTGCAGGGATTGTGGTGGTGGGGGAGATAATTTCGTGAAGGATTACCCAACGATAACCAATTTCTCTTTCAACAAAACCATTCGTCCGATTGGCTTCAGGTTCAAGCCCAAGCCACCGGACATTTTCTCAAAATCTTTGGCGTGATCTTCATCCACACTTACCAGCAATCCCCCACTAGTTTGTGGGTCGGCCAGAATGGCGATTTGAGTTTCGGATAATTCGGAAATCTTGCTCCCATAGCTGGCCCAGTTGCGCTGAGTTCCACCGGGTGTAGATTTTTGATCCAGATAATTATCCAGGAAATCAAACTTGGGAATGCGGGCAAACTCAATCTCTGCTGATAGGCCGCTGCCTTCACAGATTTCAATGAGATGGCCCAGCAATCCAAAGCCCGTAACATCAGTCATCGCGTTTACATAAGGAAGCTTGCCAAATGCTAAGCCGGGTTTGTTCAAGGTAGTCATAACGGAGATAGCTTGCTTGAGGTGTTCAGCCAGAACAATTCCTTTTTTCTGAGCGGTGGTAACAATGCCAATGCCCAACGGTTTGGTGAGGTAGAGCAGAGAACCTTCACGCGCTGTATTATTTTTTTTTATGTTTTCTTTTTTCACTTTCCCGGTAACGGCCAATCCAAAAACAGGTTCAGGGCAGTCAATGCTGTGGCCACCCGCGAGCGGAATGCCAGCTTCGAGACAAGCTTTCCGGCTGCCTTCCAACACTTCGTTGGCTACTGAAGCCGGAAGGGTATTCACGGGCCAGCCAAGAATAGCAATGGCCATTAAGGGTTCGCCCCCCATAGCATACACATCACTGATGGCATTCACCGAAGCAATCTGCCCGAAGGTAAATGCGTCATCCACAATAGGCATAAAAAAATCGGTGGTGCTGATAATGCAGTTGCCATCGCCCAAATCATAAACAGCTGCATCGTCTTTGGATTCATGCCCAACCAGCAAAGAAGGAAAAGGATGCTTCGGAAAATTAGACTGCAGAATAGAATCAAGCACGGCCGGGGCAATCTTGCAGCCGCAGCCTGCGCCATGCGAATATTGTGTGAGTTTGATTTCGTTCATCCTTAAAATGAAATACTACTGATTTTTAAGGTGCAAATGTATCAAAACGAATGTGTTGGTAAGCTGAGGAAAATTGAATCAGAGGGTACGATAGTTTTGTAATTGAATTTTTGCGCAGCCCTGAAAGGGCTTCATCAATAAACACTGGGTGAAGCCCAGTGTTTGATAAATAGGTAAGCACAAGCCCTGAAAGGGCGAAATCATTTCGCCCCTTCAGGGCTTGAATTCGAGTGCATGAGCAAAGCAGGGCTTCGCCCTGCGTTTTGGATACTCCGCCCTTTCAGGGCTTAATCCGAAAGAAAAATATATCCATTCCATTTGAAAATCCTACTTGCAAATCTGTCGTACACCAAATGATCGATGAGTTGTGCTCAATTTTAATTCTCAACTCCCAAAATGTATTTTTGCAACCAAATAAAATAAATCACTCTTTCACCACCGAAAAACCAACACAACAGCCTCCATGAAAACCATTACCGCTTTTGCCCTTTGCCTTCTCCTGGCCTCCTGCGCTGCCACTAAACTGGCCAAAGTGCCGGTTGGCATTTGGAGCTACTCCATTACCGGGACACCCAACGGAGATTATTCGGGAGATTTGATTGTTTCGTTAACGGATGGAAAATATGCAGCGATGTTCAAATCAAGCGAGGGAGAAATTCCGCTCAGCGACCCGGCCTACGATAAAGCAACAAAAAAACTAACGGGTAATTTCGACTATCAGGGTACCACCGTTTTTTTTGATAGTATTACTACAGGAGATACCATGACGGAAACAGTCTCGGCTGGCGGGGGAAACTTTCCGTTCAAGGCCACTAAGAAAAAATAATCCTTATGAAACTCACACCCGATAATAAATTACGAAAACTTATTGTAGTGGGCGACCGTGTGCTGATTAAACCCGCCCAGCCAACGGACAAAACCGATAGCGGACTTTACCTTCCGCCAGGCGTTCAGGAAAAAGAAAAAATTCAACGGGGCTATGTTATTAAAGTGGGGCCTGGGTATCCGCTGCCAATGCCTGCCGATGAAGACGATTTATGGAAAGGGAAAGAGGATCAAGTGAAATACCTTCCGCTCCAGGCCCACGAGGGCGACTTCGCCATCTTTCTTCAGAAGGGCGCCATTGAAGTGATCTATGAAAACGAAAAACTTTTTATTGTTCCGCAGGCTTCCATTTTAATGCTGGAGCGGGAGGAAGATCTTTGAGCACAGAACAATTCAACAACTTCACAACCTGAGCACATCAACACGTCAACTCTTAGAAATGTCCGGCCTTTCGTTCGATGTTTTGCGGATAGGGAAAAAGTACAGCCTCATTAATTTCAGGGAGCAGTATGAGTTCATCATTGAAGAAATTTTACCAAACGGCAACTTCAGGCTTAAAGACATCCACACCCTTGAAGTCATGTTTATGAAAGACCTCATCCAGTTTGGAAAAGGAAAAGATTTTGAGATACGGGAAAAGGATGATGTTTAACAAACAAGTCCTGTGGAGGAAACCTTCAAGGTTTGGATTTCCGGGCTCTCAGAAATCGTTTTGTAATCCAAAACCCTGGAGGTTTGATAACGATGAGACACCCCGTTCCAGGTTTTAAATTAAAATGCCAAACCTTCTCAGTAAATTAACAGCCCGAACCTGAACCATAAAAACCTGAATACAAGAAATGATAATCATTGCCGACAGCGGAGGCTCCAAAATTGACTGGCGTCTGTTAAAGAAAAATGGTCAGATTGAGCAAGCCCACAGCGCAGGTTTCAATCCATACTATCAACCTATTGATGATTTACATAACAGCATCAAGCAGGTGTTGTTACCGGTGGTAGAAGAGAATGTCACCAAGGTTTTCTTTTACGGGGCAGGCGTGTCATCCGAAAAAAACCAGGACACCATCAAGGCCGCCTTCGCTGATTTTTTTCCTGGCGCTTATACCGAAGTGGGGTGGGATTTGCTGGCGGCTGCCCGCGCGTTGTGTGGAACGGAGCCCGGTATTGCCTGCATTATGGGCACCGGCTCGAACTCCTGCTTGTATGATGGCGAAAAAATTACGGGCAACGTAGCCAACCTGGGTTGGATATTGGCCGATGAAGGTTCGGGCGCCAACATTGGCCGGAAGTTTTTAGTGGATTATCTCCGCAATAAACAACCTGAAACCCTCGCGGCTCAATTTCACAATCGGTTTCCGCTAACGCGGGAAGAATTTCTCGAAAAAGTTTACCAGCAGGAAAGGCCGAGCGCGTTCCTCGCCAGCTTCACTCGATTTATTTTTCAACACCTGAAAGACCCCTACTGCTACCAGTTGATTTATAATAGCTTTGCCGAGTTCTATGAGGAGGTGGTGATGCGGTATGAAAACTACCCCCAATACCCGGTGCACTTTACCGGCTCCATTGCATTTTATTTCTCCGATATTTTAAGACAAGTGGCTGCCGATAAAGGCGTGACCGTGAAAAACATTATGGAAGGCCCCATTGCCGGGCTAACGCTATTCCATAAAAAAGATTTGTGACATGGCCCGTAAACTATCCAGCACCGAGTCCGCTTCAAAATATAGTGCACTGGAAAAGATGCCGGTTAAGCAATTACTCACCAGCATCAACGCAGAAGACCAGTCGGTGGCGCTTGCCGTAAATAAAGTCATACCCAAAATCACGAAACTGGTAGAAGCCATTGTTGAGCGGATGAAAAAAGGGGGGCGGTTATTTTATATCGGTGCCGGAACCAGCGGCCGCCTGGGAATTCTTGATGCATCCGAAATTCCTCCCACGTATGGCGTGACCTTCAATAAAGTAGTCGGTTTAATGGCAGGCGGAGACAAAGCCATTCGCAAGGCCGTTGAGTTTGCGGAAGATGACACCAGGCAGGCCTGGAAGGATTTATTAAAGTTTAAGATTTCATCGAAAGACGTTTTGATAGGCATTGCGGCTTCGGGCCGAACACCTTATGTTATTGGCGGGATTAAGGATGCAAAAAAAAATGGTGTTCTAACCGCGTGCATCACCTGCAATAAAAGAAGTGAACTGGCCGCCCATGTCAATTTCCCTATTGAAGTGGTTGTGGGACCTGAAGTAGTCACGGGCAGTACGCGAATGAAATCGGGCACAGCCCAAAAACTGGTACTCAATATGATTTCTACAGCCACTATGATTCAACTGGGTCATGTAAAGGGCAACAAAATGGTGGATATGAAATTGAGTAACACCAAATTGATTAATCGTGGCGCCCGATTCATTGCAGAAGAATTAAAGATCGATTTAGCGAAAGCAAAAAAGTTATTATTGAGGCACGGCTCGGTAAGAGAGGCAATCAAATCCTAGCCGTTATCTCTTTCCAAAAAAACCTCCAAGGTTTTTAAAACCTTGGAGGTTTCCCAGTTGGGCAACCAAGAGGCAATCAAATCCTAACGCTAAAGGAAAAATCCGTACAGCCTGCAATGCCGAAGGATGCTTCCACTCCGTTTAAATTAGACTGTTCTGGAAAAAAATTATTACAGGAAAGTTGCTGGTCGATGCCGCTTTTTTGGGGGTACCACTTTCCATGGACCTTGCATTCGAACTGGACGTTTCAAATTCTGCGATCCTCAATTATTTGGTACTGGCCATGATGACAGCATACCAGTTTTCTTCATCCGAAAAGCATTCTAAATACTTCATTCTTTGGCAGATCCTCTTTTCAGCCTCCTAGCCCTAACTACATCCACAATAGAACTGTCGCGGATGATCACATCGCGCAAAATCGCTTTGCCATTCATTATACTGACCAAAGCGTAACCTGGATCACTCCTTGTTTCTGCGTATGTCAACTCGGCTTCAGGGGCTACAGTCTCCTCAAGAAAGAATTTTTTGAATGGAAAATCTAAACCAACTGTTTGAATGCTATCAGCACGGTTCTGAGACACCCAAACAACTGTGGCTTCAAAGTAATCACTTCCCAGTGGCGTATTTTTAGAAATGGATTTTACTTTGGCTATCAAGCCTGAGTCTGGCGACACTTCCACGAAAACAGACTGACCGTATGAAAAACTCTCTAGTGTATCGCGCTTCGATTCGTTATCCATAAAATCCAGCGTGATATATTTCCCCCGGAATGGATCATAAGGGTCAACCGGCCTTATCCGAAATTTAAAACTGGTTCCTTCCGCATTTGTTTTTTCACTGTCGTAAATCAATTTGCCTGGAACTAACCATTGGGCTGTCACCGTCAAGACCAAGAGAGCAAACAAAAGTTTTTTGGTCATGGTTCTCAGGGGTTTGATCTTTTCTTTTTTGCCATCCAATAGTTGGTAACAAAAAATCCTGCCCCCACGGTTACAAACAAAATCCCTCGCACCACAAAAGAGAGGTCGGTATCAAAGAACCGACAAATGATCAATGCGGTAACAATCAACAAACCGTAATTCAGAATTCCCAACCGTTGATTGATGGCACCATCACGGATAGTAAATACCCCTAATGCTAAAATCAAAAAGTTGGTGAGCAACTGGGCAAGGTTGGGCGATGTAAGCCCTACCATTAACAAAAAGATAAAATATATAAAGGCAAAACTTTTAGTGTTGATAAAGTTGAATTTTTTATAGGCCTTCAACCGGAGTATCATTAATATCGCAATAACAAAAAGCGCTATGCTTGCCAACATTTCTCGGGACATCATCCAATCTTCCGTGTGATTAAACGCGTCCTCCCAAAATCCATCGAATGACAAAAAAAGTAAAAGGGAAATGGTGCCCAGGCTACCGATGACAAGAAAGGCATTGGCAATAACCCTGATGTTTTGAAATGGTTTGAGTTGGCCGATCATTACAAAGATGCTGAAGAGCGTGAGGTAAGCAAGGATGATCAACTCTTCGGCTTGGTGCATGAACATGGCGAGGGTGAAAGTAAGCGAGCCCGCTACCATCCAGTGATGAAAAAATGTGAAATTCGATTGGGGTGATTTCATGATGAGTCTGAAATAATGCGGAACGAGTGCAATCGCCATAGCCCAATACCAGGTTGCTATGTGAACATCAAAGAATTGATAGCTTACCAGTCCCGCATACCAGGTGGCCACCGTCCAAACCAAAAGCGAAACCAATGATGAACGGTGTGTATAAACTAACGGCAAGGAGAGAATAATCCATACCAGAAGAAAACGGGTGAAGTTACTGTGGAGGTTATACACCTGACCCACGACTGAAATGGCCGTAGCAATGGCAAAAAACACCAGCACCGAACTGACCTCCATCCACACTAGACTCTCCGTTTTTTTCCTGAATGCATAAACGCACAATAGCTGGGATAGTAATAAAGGAGAAAGGCCAAACGAGAGGCGTGCCACTTTGCCAAGCGATTCCCAGTTATGCGCAATGATTAGAATTATTCCAGAACCAACCAGTAAGGCCCCAAGTATTCCAAAGACGATAACCAGTTTATTACCGGATTTCTTTTCCCGTTGCTCGTAATATGAACTAATCTGCCCTGCAGTTTCAGGCGAGATGACTTTTGCTTCAATTAGCTCATTAAGGTTGATGTTCATGGCTATTGTTTAAGGCAACCATTGTCGTCCTGAATATACCACTTTTCGAAAAAAACCTCCAAGGTTTTTAAAACCTTGGAGGTTTACCCGTTGGGCAACCACTACTTCTCCGGATACAGCACCACCTGCAAATAATTTTTCTCATTAAAATATTGGGTGGCTGCTGCCTGAATGTCTTTCACGGTTATAGCATCAACTCGTTTATCGAGGGTGAGAATTTCACCGGGATTCGATCCCAACTCCACCCACTGTTGCATTTTGGCGCGCCAGTACATATTGTCTTTCATGCTTTCCTTCCACTGGTTCTTCATGGTTTCTTTCACTTTATTCAAATCGGTTTCAGTGGGGCCAGCCTTCACTTTATTGATTTCTTCCCATGTGGCTTTGATCAGCTTGTCCACATTTTCAGGGCCGCAGGGGACGGAAGCACCAATGGTATAATTTCCGTAAGGATTTTTGTTCATAGAGCCCGACATGCCTCCGCTATACATGCCTCCAATTTCTTCGCGCAGTTTTTCAATTAACTTAATGTTCATTAGCTCCACGAGCATTTGAATTTTTAACTGCTCCGCATCGGAGTAGGCAGCTTCACCGGTAAACTGCATCGCAATGAAACTCTTGGGCTCCTTGCCGCGATACACTTCTTTCTTCACCACGCCTTTCACAGGTCGCAGACCAATATCGCGGAAATTAGAAACTGCCCCGGTTGAAGGCAGGCTGGCGAGATAAACTTCGCACAGGTTTTTCAGCGCGGCCAAATCAAACTTTCCTGTAAAGAAAAAAGTGAAGCCTGATGCATTGCCAAAGCGTTCCTTATAAATATCAAACGAGCGTTTTACATCAATCTTATCGAACATCTCCACATTGGGAGCGCGCGGGCCGCGTTCATGCTTGGCGTACAACGTGCTCATGAGCGTATCCTGAAAAACCATTTGAGGGTTGGCCATCATGTTTTGCACGAACCCTTTCTGTTTGGAAATAAAGGATTTAAAAAGCTCTTCGTCCATCCGCGGCTGGGTATAGTACAGGTAGTTTAACTGCAACATAACTTCCAGATCGGTGGCGCTGCTTTGCCCGGTAACACCTTCACTCAACTGACTGATGCGGGGAGTTACGCTTGCATTTTTCCCCGCCATCATTTTTTGTAAATCTGTTGGAGAGAATTCGCCTATGCCCATCTGGCTCACCACGGTGGCTGCATTCTCTGCGCTGTAACGGTCTTTAGTGTCGTATAAAAATTGTCCTCCAAACCGCGCAGCCGACATCAGCACCTGATCGTTTTTGAATTCAGTGGCCTTGGCCATTACTTTAACACCATTGCTCAACGTCCACTCGGTAACACCTAATTCTTTATTTTCTTTTTCTGAAACCACTTTGCCTGGTGTTGGTGCTGAAGGCAGCAATGACGATGCAATTGCTTTTTCCTCGTAAGGTTTCACTTCCAGTTTGGATGCATTTTCAATCATGGCCAAAAGTTGCTCATTGGTGGGGAGTGCAAAGCCAGGGCTTTCCGGGGCGGTGATAACCGCGAATTTCTTTCCGCCCTGTGGAATAATGCGGACTGAGTATTGGTTCACTTCCTGTAGGGTGATGCCCGGAAGCAACGTCTGGTAATACATGAACTCATTTTCAATTCCCGGGATTGGCTCTTTCTCTAAAAAGTTCCGAACATATTCATCCGCATAATCCCCCGACTCAGATTTATCTCTTTCATTAAAAGCCCGTTCCATGTTTTTCAACATCGATTTTTTTATCCGATCCAATTCATTGGCTGTAAACCCGAATTGCCTGGCGCGCTCGCCCTCCTGAATAACGGCATTGATGGCAGGCTCAACACCGGCTGGACTCAATAATGCAAATGAAGTGAAGGCCTCAACCCCGCGAAGAAACCCGCCCATGCTACTGCCTCCGAATATAAAAGGAGGATTGGCCTTCTGCGTGAGCTCAGACATCCGCTGGCCCAGCATCGATTGAAACAAACTGTTGATGATGGATTCCCGATAGTCGCCCACCGTTGTTTGATCTTTTTCTTTTGAATACGGATGAAAAACCTGAAGGACTGCGTTGGTGGCTTCCTTATCCGTAACTACCATTCCTTCCGATTGCTGGCGTGCCGGCATCTCCACCATATTTCTTGGTTTAGCCTTCGCATTGTTCTTGAGCTTTCCAAAATGACTTTTAATTTTTGCTTCGATCTCAGCCACATCAAAATCACCCACGGCCACTACGGCCATCAGGTTGGGGCGATACCAGTCTTTATAAAATTTTTTAATCACATCGGGCTTGAAAGTTTTCAGGATATCGTCTTTGCCAATAGGAATGCGGTCGGCATATTTCGATCCGACAAAAAGTTTAGGGTAAATTTTTTCGTACATGCGGTCTTGCGCCCCTTTCCTTCCGCGCGATTCTTCCAGCACCACACCACGCTCCTTATCTATTTCTTTCGTGTCGAACAACACACCACCAGCCCAGTCTTCCAAAACCAGAAATCCTTTTTCCAGATTCTCCGGCTTGTCGAGGGGAATGTTCAGCATGTAAACCGTTTCATCAAAACTGGTGTACGCATTGAGATGGGCGCCAAACTTCACGCCTATGGATTGCAAAAATGAAACGAGATCGTTCTTCTTAAAATTCTTGCTGCCGTTGAAGGCCATGTGCTCGGTGAAGTGGGCGAGCCCTTGCTGGTTATCATCTTCTAAAATGGAGCCGGCATTCACCGCCAGGCGCAACTCCATTTTCTTTTCGGGCCGGCTGTTCTTTTTGATGTAGTACTTTAGGCCATTGGGCAGGGTTCCGGTTTTGATATCCGGTGAAATGGGGAGCGGATCGGAGGGTTTGGGCTGGGCAAATACCTGAATGGTTGTTAATAAAATGGCCAGGCATAAAAATTTTAGGAAGAGGATACGAGTTTTCATAAAAATAATTTTAGTTGATATTGATCTGTTAAAGCTATGCAAAATGGAAAAATACTTATTCAATCATCACTCCTTCCCGTGTGATCTGCTCTATAAATTCATTTCCGTTTGTTAGCGAATCAAGAGACACTGGGTGGGTTTCAATAATGGGGTAACGGATATTTATTTTGGCGTAGGTTTTAAGATTGGTAAAAATGTTATCCGTAAAAATTTTGGACACCAGCAGCAAGTCAATGTCTGAGCCTTCATGGGGTATGCCATTAACATAAGACCCAAACAGGAAAGCCCTGTCAATAGGCAGCCCTTGAGCTTTGCACTCCTGAACAAAGGCTCGGGCTGTTTCTATGGCAATTTGCTTTGTAACCATATCATAAGAGTTTTAGCTTCTTTTATTTTATCAACGGTAAATTCCAAAGTGCAAATCCGGTTTAATTGAACAATATCTTCCGGATAGCGTCCTTCGATCTGGAAGCGGTTTAATTCCAACAAAAAAACTTTTTGAGCTTCGTTAAGTTCTACTGGCGTTTGAGAAAGGATAAAAATCAGGTTGTGGGTTTTAGGGGGGACATTGCCCTGGTTAGCATTGATCCAATTAGCTTTGCAAACTTTTTCAACGGCCAGGTGAGTAAAGAAAAGGCTTTGAATATATTTTTTTCCTGCCAGTAAAAGTTCGGCAACCTCCCAATCCACTTTCGATTGTTCTATCCAATATTGAATATGTTCTGCTTTGGTCTTCAATTGTCAAATTTAATCACGGCATTCTATAATTTCATGAATCGAAAAAAAACGGTCCAACAATCGCAATCGTAGCAGCATTACTTGCCTTTCGGCAGGTATGCCAGCGGTTTGCCTGGCCGCAGGTGAATTTAGTCATAAAGTTCCTAATTTAGGCGTGCAAGTCAGATTTCTGAATATTTCTTTCCTCACCCTGTCACAAATTTCAACTTCATCTGTCTTACCAAAAATGCCCCTTCTTGGGGGCTGTTAAAACCTAAACCTCATGCTGATAATCCTCTCTTTTTTCGTTGCGCACTGGTATCTGTCTCTTTTTTTCCAGACGTTCTTTTTGCACCGCTATGCTTCACACCGTGCCTTTACGATGAACAAGACCACGGAGAAAATATTTTTCGTACTTACCTGGATTTTCCAGGGCTCCAATTATTTAAGTCCGTTTGGTTATGGGGTGATGCACCGCATGCACCACGCTTTCGCGGATACGGAGAACGACCCGCATTCGCCCACTTATGACGAAACCATCTGGAACATGATGTGGAAAACCAAAACCATTTATTCGGCTATTGCCAACCGCAAGATGATTGTTGAGGGTCGTTTCACCGAAGGTGTTCCGCAATGGGAGGCATTCGATAAGATTGCCCGCTCATGGCCATCCCGTTTATTTTGGGGTGCATTATATGTTCTGTTTTATTGGAGCTTTGCCACGGCCTGGTGGATGTGGCTGTTGTTGCCTCTCCATTTTTTGATGAGCCCAATTCACGGAGCTATCATCAACTGGTTTGCCCACAAATATGGCTACCGCAATTTTGAAGTACGCGATACATCCAGAAATTTTCTACCCGTAGATTTTTTAATGATGGGCGAAAGCTATCATAATAATCACCATAAGTTTGCTTCGCGACCCAATTTTGGCGCCATCCGGTGGCATGAAATTGATCCAACTTTTCAAGTGATCAAACTGCTTAACTTTTTAGGTGTGATTAAAATTGTCCGGATGAAGGAGATTAATATTCAAGAAGTGCGAAAGGCGGCATAACCTCACCCGCCTCACCCTAAATCCCTCTCCTAGGAGGAGAGGGACTTGCTCCAACTACACAAATACTTATCACAAAGGATAAGGGCTCACTCTAATCAGTTTGAATCCTTTATCTTCTTCACCACAATTTTTCTCCATCGCACTTTCACTCCACCTCCATCGTGGATTTGTAATGCAATCTTTCCTGTGACTGACCCAATCCTGTCATCGATGAGGGTAATCATTTGCTGACTATTCAGCCAGGTAGTAACATTGTTGCCCTTCACTACCACTTTCATTTTGTTCCATTCACCAACTTTTAAAACTTTCTCCAATTCCGGTTTGGGCTGGATAAGCCAGCCTCGTCCATACGATTCATAGATTCCTCCGGTGTGGCTGTTGAGAGGCGCTACTTCGGCCTGCCAGCCTGTTATTTTAGTGCCGTCAATTGAGCTGTGAAAAAACACGCCACTGTTCCCGTTTGATTCCTGAAAAAATTCGAGCGTGAGTTCAAAATCTTTATATTCTTTCTCCGTAGCAAAATAACCGTACTGTTTGTCTGGGCCGCTTTCGCAAACCAATTCGCCTTTATCAACATACCATTTCTCAGTTCCATAAACTTTCCAGCCAGTGAGGTCTTTACCGTTGAAAAGTTTTTCTGCCTTTTGGGCAACCATATGGGCGCTGACAAAAAGTAAAATCAGGGGAATAGCTTTCATGATTTGGTGCTTTTGTTTCACAATTGAATTGCCTAAAGTTAATAAACCACCTGAACACTATACCTGCTCAAAAACGTCACAGTGTACGACAGTTTTGTAGTCCCCGCACACCCCTGCCCCTTAAGGGGTCAACGCGCTGGGTTCTCCCTTCAGGGAGTTAGAGGGTGATCGAGGGCTTAGCGAAAAATTGCAAACTGTCGTACACCCAAACGTCAGCACAATTAAAACATCAACACATTCACACTTTAACCCTTTCTTTGCAACGTGAATGTGTTGATTCTTCACCAGCATTTTAAAACACCTGAAGAAGGCGGGGCGTTGCGTTCTTATTTCCTGGCCAAAGCGCTTGTGGAAATAGGCATAAAAGTGAGTGTAGTTACGGGATGGAACGAGAAGCAACACGATGTAAAAGTCGTTGAAGGCTTTGAGGTTCATTATTTGCCTGTGTCATACTCCAATCATTTTGGTTTCTGGAAACGTATTTTTTCTTTTCTAAAGTTTGTGACTGGCTTTATCTGGCGATCCGAAGCATTTAAAGATGCTCATCTTTGTTACGCCATTTCTGTTCCCCTCACTGTTGGGCTTGCCGCACGATGGCTTAAGTGGCGATATAAAATTCCTTACATTTTTGAAGTAGGAGACTTGTGGCCTGATGCTGCTATCGAGCTGGACGTAATCCGAAATCCTTTTCTCAAGAATTATCTGTGGAAAATGGAGCGAAGGATTTATGCTAATGCCGATGCCATTGTCGCTCTTTCACCCGCTATCAAAGATGCCATCGAAAGAAAAATACCGGGTAAAAAGATTTTGGTTATTCCCAACATGGCCGATACCGAATTCTTTAAACCAGAATCTAAGAACCATAATCTTGAAGAAAGGTTTGGGGTGAAGAACAAATTTGTAGTTGCCTATTTCGGGGCGATGGGTTTTGCGAATGGATTAGAATATTTATTGGAGTGTGCACTGGCTTGTCAAAGTGAAAATCTTCCGGTTCAATTTATGCTGGCGGGCGATGGGGCCGAGAGAATCAACCTGGAGAAAAAATCTTCATGGCTTGGTTTAAACAATCTTTCATTTCACTCTTTTCAAAATCGGGATGGCATTCTTGAGTTAATGAACGTTACCGATGCCGTGTTTGTATGTTACCGCCATTCGGCAATCCTCGAAACCGGTTCGCCCAATAAATTATTTGACGGTTTGGCAGCAGGTAAGCTCATCATCATCAATTTTGGTGGGTGGATCAAAAAAGAAATTGAAGAAGCGCGGTGTGGATTTTATGTTGATCCGGAAAAACCAGAATCCATTGTACCTTTTTTTAAATCCATAATCAGTTCCAACCGGCTCCTGGAACATCAGAACCGATCCAGGCTGTTGGCCGAGCAGAAATTCTCACGTGAAAAATTAACAGAGCAGTGGGTGGATTTTATTCAAGCGTAGAGATGGGACAATTGTCCGTCTTTACCAATCAATTCGCAATCAACTTAAAAGAAAGGATGTTGGGCACCTTACCTTTCACAGCCTCACCGTTCGGCCCTGGCTCGCAGGTAAAGCCTTCGGTGTAGTTGTGTATCATTTCAAAGGTCTTCCCTACCAATTCTGGATTGGCCGCAGGAAAATCTCCATGACCTTCAAATACGGTTAGTGACGCCCACAGTTTTAACTGATCAGCCGGGAGCGAGGCTGTAGTGGCTGTACCGAAATCAGCACAATCAAAAATGATATGGAGGCAATCCCCTTCTTCAATGCTTTGAAATTTGCATTTCAAGATTTTTTGGGAAGGATCTTTTTTTTCAGCCTTTACTTCTGCAATGGGCGCTTTGGCTGGTTTTGCATCTACCACGGAATCAGCGGACTGAACGGAAACAGAATCAACAGCAACTACCTGGGTCGAATCCGAACTTTCATCTGATGTTGACTTTGGTGAGCAAGAAACGAGAGTCACAAAAAAGATCAGGCTGTATAGAAATTTCATGGTTGGTGAGTTGAGGTTTGGTTGACGAAAGATAAACAAGAATCGCAACCTGTGTAATAGACATTAGGCATTTGAGACAACAGATTGTTTCTTAAATAACCGGGTGAAAACAAAATGTGTTGGCAGGTAAATGCAGAGAACGCAAAACACCATCACAACCGCAACCCACAGCCAGGGATGCATCCAGGTTTGAGGTGCCGAATCAATTGGGCCATATACTTTATTCAGATTGCCTGCAGGGCTAAACATATCATCAGTAATCAGATATGAAAGCAAAATGATTGCGCTGCCCGTAAGCGTTTGAACCGGCAATGCTTTGGATGAATAACGAACAACCCACAGCGTGTATAACAGCATGAACGGCATCCACAAATGGAACAATGAAACAATGTAATTGTAAACCGGATAATCGGGAGCAAACATGTAATCGGTAAATCCGAACAATGACTTTCCTGTAATCATCTGAAAGAAATAATCCAGTTGCCACACCAGTTGCGGCCCCACGGCTGACAGGGCCGCCATGCTCAGTAACAAACTGCTTTCGAACCACAATCCGAAAAAAGCGAGGATGATAGAAACATCACAAAACCAAAGCAGGTCGATGAATGAATAATTAATGATGTTGGAGATGACCGTTACAGCGAACAGGGCCGAGAATGTTATTTTAAACCACAGAGGAATCTTTTTACGATTCATTTTTTCCATTCTTATTGGTTCTGATCGGGAAGCTTTTTAGTTGCCCACTTCACCAACGGCAGCACCCACTCCGGGTGCGGCTTGTAAAGAAATGCATGACTGTTGTTCATGTTCAGTTTGATTTCCTTAAAACCGGTCTTGCAATTTTTATCCTCAAATATCCTTGCACAGGAGCCATGCGGATCGGAAGCTTCATAGATGGAAAGGAAGTCCCCACAAAGTTCTTTTCCAACATAACTTTTATATGTGTTCTCCCAACACATACCGAGAATGACATAATTGATTTTTTGGTTCCGAAGTTTCAGGGCAACATCCAGGGTGATGTACGCCCCGGCCGAGGCACCCAACACCGTAATGTTTTCAGGAGGAATACCGGCTAAGAGTAAGGAGTCAATTTGATTGGATACACATTGCGTGTATACTGAATCAGGGGTGCCGGGTCTTATTTCGCTGATTACAACAAAGCCATGTTGCCTGAGAGTATCGAGAATTTCCCGGTACAGGTACTCGCCAAAATGTGGACTTACTGAATTAGGTCCCTGCTCTAAAACAATTCCTCCGGGTATGTAGAATAAATACCGGGAAGATACAGGAGCATCCTGCCGGCAGCTTAAACTTCCTACCATCATAAGTAAGAACAGTAACTTATTCATATTTCAAATCCACATGCGCACTTTTTTACAATACTGTTGATACTCTTCGCCAAAAACTTTTTTCAGCCTCGGTTCTTCATGAAGCAAAATAAACGCGTTGAACGCCACGAAAACAAACAGAGAATATTTCCACAACGTACCCGACTGGAAGAACATCGCTTCCGCGATCAGCATGAGCATCACACCCACATACATGGGGTTGCGCGAGAACCGGTATAATCCATGTGTAACAAGTTTTTGAGTTGGATCAACCGGTGAAAGAGTGCCTCTTCCTTCGGTTGCAAAACGGAGGATGCAAAGGATCAGAATTACAAAACCAATGGCAAATAAGATCAAAGCAACATATTGTAAGCCTTGCCATGGTTGTGCAATGACTTGCTTCATGGAATTTCCAAGAATATAATATGGAATTAACCCCGCAACCAGACCGGGATGGATAATGAAGAAGAGCAGGTTGCGAAGCAGAAGCGAAAGCATGACTCTTGGTTGAGTACAAGCAAGTTAGAAAACTTGCGGAAATTCTGAGCACTGCTGATCGCCTTGGTGTACGACTGTTTTGCAAGTGTGCTTTTTAGGGAATACGCCCAACCCTACCTCACCCCCGACCCTCCGATCCCGAAACTTCGGGAGGAGAGGGGAGCTTTCTTAATTGACAGCCGGCAACGTTTTCCGTGAAAGGGATTTAAAATCTTTTCTTCTGAAACCTTCAGCAAAAAGTCCAACAAAGAGTCACCCCTCTCCTCCCGAAGTTTCGGGATTGGAGAGGGGCCGGGGGTGAGGTGATAAAAGAGCAGAATAAAAAAATTTCAGAACTGTTGTACACACGACACCAGCGTTGGTTGCGAAATCCAGCGTAAGCTGTTAAACGATTGATCTGTTACTTCCTCAAATAATTATCCGAGCCATCAATCCAATCCTGCCTGGGTGGCGCAAACGTGTCGGTTTCGATAACCTTGCCAATCATTAAAGCTTTGTGCGGACGATTTCCCTTAATAATAATTGAATCGCCCGGCAATAAATCAATATGGTTTTCTTCATCATGGTCGAACCAAAACCGAAGGACGCCTTCCAGAACTTCAGTGATTTGTTCATTCTCGTGCGAATGCCAGGGCACCGTAAATCCATCTTCAAATTCCATTTTGGCAATCATTATTTTTTCTCCATGAATGAATTTTCTTTTCATTTTCGGATTCACCTGCTCTGCAGGGATACTGCTCCAATTTATTTTTTTCATGATGTATAAATTTGTTTTACGTATTAATCTCTACCGGCATTAACCAATTGCGTTTGTCTTTAATTCGTCCAGCTCGTAGCCCGTTGATCTCATCATAAAGCATATTACTAATGATGCGGTCTTCCACGTTGGGCAAAACCATTTTTGTATGGTCGTGCGTGATCTCTGAAATGTGCGAAACTACCGCAGCCGTTCCTGAGCCAAAGGCTTCCTTTAAATCACCTTTTTTGAAGGCCTCCAGGATTTCATCGATATAAATATCACGAACTTCCACCTTGATGTTTTTCTCTTTCAGGATATCAAGAAAATACTGTCGCGTTGTGCCTTTCAAAACAGCGCCCGTCAGTTTAGGTGTTAAAACGGTATCCCCGATCACAAAAAACAAATTCATCATGCCCGCTTCCTGAATCTTTTTAAATCCAGGGCTTTCCAGCCAGATGATTTGGTCAAATCCTTTTTGCTTCGCCAACTGACTGGCCATTAATGACCCTGCATAATTGCCACCCGTTTTGGCTTCTCCCGTGCCTCCGGGCACGGCCCGTATTAGTTTTTGTTCGGTCATTAATTTTATGGGTGTTGTAAAATAGGGTTGCACCGGGCCTGTATAAATGTAAAACGTGTAGGTATCAGAAGGCGTAACTGCCAGGGAACTCTCTGTGGCGAACATCGTTGGACGCACATATAAAGCACTCCCTTCTGCTTTCGGTATCCAGTTGATTTCTAACGCGATGATCGTTTTTAAGGCCTGTAAAAAAATATTAGGTGGAACAGCAGGCATACACATCCGCTCTGCTGAAAGATTAAAGCGCTCAATATTCAAATTGGGGCGAAGTAATCGGGGGATTCCATCCGCGCCCATGGTAGCCTTCATCCCCTCAAAAATGCACTGGCAATATTGCAAGGCTTTGGATTGAGGGTCGAGTATAAATCCTTGATACGGAATGATTCTGAAATTACCCCAGTGCCCATCGGCATAGTCCATCACAAACATATGATCGGAGGTGTATTTCCCGAATGGAATGTTGTTGAAGTCTATGTCTTTCAGTTTTGAATTTTTTGTTTTGGTAATGTTGATATTCATTTTTTACATTTTTGGTCAAGGTCCCACGTGACCCCGACTAAATTAAGAAACAAAAACTACAATGCGATACAGAAATTCTGCTACCTCGTCAGTCTGTGTCCCCACGGACCGAATGTATTCATAAATGCGAAGTGGTCTGTGAGGACACAGACCACGGGAACAGAACAAAAATAATCATAACAAGCGGTATGTGAGAATGCTATAGGAATAGAATCCCTTAAATCCGCAGCGCTAAAAAAAACAGAGCCGAAAAAGTTCCTAAAATAATTGCATTCAGGTTTTTCCGGCCCGTTTTAATTCACCTATTTGGGT
>JAYUHI010000421.1:0-3598 GCA_043767095.1 Bacteroidota bacterium | reverse complement strand
GAAATCGGCAGCTTCTTCGGCTTTGGCGTAATCGCCTTGTTCGGTAAATGTTCTGATCAAATGAACCAGGGCGCGATGCCGCACTTCCGGGTCGCGGCTTTTTTGATTGACATATTTAAAGGTGAGGATGGCGTTCTGATAGTCACACGCAAATAATCTCGCCAGGCCAACCATAATATAATTGTCGTCCACCCACCGGCTGTTGGGATGACGTTGGATAGAAACAGAAGCCATCTTGATAATTTCATCGGTCTGTTTGGAATAGCTCTTCGCCTGGGCCGTATCTAATTTTTGAAAGAGCCGCAGAATTTGGTTGTGATCGTCATCTAAACTTTTCAGGATGGTTTTTTCAACGGCAAGGGCTTCCTCGCGGGCATAATAATATCCATTGAAGTGAGCCGACAGGTTATGGAAGGCACTGCTGACAATGGAATTCTGTTCAGGGGCGCACGCCTGCAGCAATATCCCTGATATCAATAAAATAATGAATGAATATTTCTTCACGGCAGGCGTTTGTTTTGCACTACAAACGTAAAAAACACCGCGTCAATATGGTAATGCCGGGGATTTATGTTGTGGATTTAGTTTGGGCACTTAGAAAGGTGTCTGACACCTGCAATACCAAGGAAGTGTCAAACACCTTTGCGATGTCAGACGCCTGCTCTATCTTTTTTACTAATTTCGGAGACTTAATCAAATTTTATGAACCGCACATCAAGCATACTTTTCCTCAGCATTATTTGCATCACTGCTCTATCCCAAAACCGCATGACACCCGAAATGCTCTGGCAACTGGGCCGGGTGAGTGGTGTGGGTATTTCAGCCGATGGCAGGCAAGTGGTGTATTCGGTGAGCACGCCCAGCATTTCAGAAAACAAAAGCAGCAGTCAACGATATAGTGTGCTGCTCACCGGAAGCGCACCTGCCGAAATGGGTGATGAACCTTTGGTGAAGGATAAAACTATTTCGCCCGATGGCAAATTTCAGATTAAAATGAAGGATGTGAAGATCAATAAAGTGCAGGGCAAAGAATTTTATCCGGAGTTGGACAAATCGAATGTGCAGATTTATGAGAGTCTGAATTACCGCCACTGGGATACTTGGGAGGACGGAGCGTTCGGTCACTTGTTTGTGCATCCTCTTGTGAATGGCCAACCGGGCGAAGGCAAAGACCTCATGCCAAGCGAACCGTTTGATTGCCCGCAGAAACCGTTCGGGGGCGAAGAAGATTTTACCTGGAGCCCCGACAGCAAGTTTATTGTGTATGTCACCAAGAAAAAATCGGGGACACAATATGCGTTAAGCACCAACACCGATTTATATCAATATGAAATAGCTACCGGCAAAACTACCAACCTCACCGAAGGCATGATGGGCTACGACACCGAGCCTGCTTTTTCTTCAACAAACGCATTGGCCTGGCTCAGCATGAAACGCGATGGCTATGAGTCTGATAAAAACGACATCATCGTTCGCCAGGGAAGCACCACCATCAACTTAACTCAACAATGGGATGGAACCGTAAATCATTTCCGGTGGAGCGCGGACGGCAAGAAAATTTATTTTGTCGCGGCCATCGCAGGCACCATTCAATTGTTTGAAGTGGATTACCCCGGCCTCACAAAAAAAATTCCCGTGGTAAAACAAATCACCCAGGGCGAGTTTGATGTTACGGGCATCACCGGGCAATCCGGAAACACGATGGCAGTATCGCGCACCGACATGAACCACGCAACGGAACTCTACACTATAAACCTCACCAACGGACAGATGACTCAACTCACGCACGTGAATGATGCCGTGTACGGCAAACTCACGCTGAGCAAAATTGAAAAGCGCATGGTGACCACCACCGATGACAAGCAAATGCTGGTTTGGGTGATTTACCCTCCTAACTTTGATCCTGCAAAAAAATATCCCGCGCTTTTGTATTGCCAGGGCGGGCCACAATCTGCGCTCAGCCAGTTTTATTCATTCCGCTGGAACATGCAGCTCATGGCCGCCAACGATTACATCATTGTCGCGCCCAACAGGCGCGGCATGCCCGGCTACGGGGTGGCGTGGAATGAGCAAATCAGCAAAGACCATGGCGGGCAGGTGATGCAGGATTACCTCTCGGCCATTGATGCCGTGGCGAAAGAACCGTTTGTGGACAATGCCCGGCTGGGATGCGTGGGGCCAAGCTATGGCGGCTACTCGGTGTTTTACTTAGCCGGCATTCACAACAACCGCTTTAAAACATTCATCTCGCACGATGGCATTTTCAATTTCAAAAGCATGTATGGCACCACCGAAGAATTATTTTTTATAGACTGGGATTATGGCGGCCCTTACTGGGATAAGAGCAACACAGCCGCACAAAAATCATACGCCCAGTTTGACCCAAGCAATTTGGTGGAGAAGTGGAACACACCCATTTTAATTTTCCAGGGCGGCAAAGATTACCGCGTGCCCGATAACCAGGGCTTTGAAGCGTTCCAGGCAGCACAGTTGCGCGGCATTAAAAGCAGGCTGGTGTATCTGCCCACGGAGAATCATTGGGTACTCACGGCACAGAATGCCCAAGTGTGGCAGAGGGAATTTTTTAGGTGGTTGAAGGAGACACTTTAATGGAGTATGGAGTATGTTCTTAATGTACATTGATGAGAGCGGTGACGCGGGACTAGTCAATAGTCCAACGCGCTATTTCATACTGTCAGCTATTGTAATTCATGAATTACGATGGAGGCAGACCCTTTCAGACCTTGTTGAATTTAGAAAAGGCCTAAGGGATACAAAGGGACTTAAAATCAGAGACGAGATTCATAGTTCTGACTTTATAAATAGTCCTGGAGATTTGGTAAGGATTCCAAGAAATGACAGGCTTGACATTCTCAAGAAATCTATTGACTGGATTAACAGTAGGACTGATCTTAACGTATTCTCAGTTTGTGTGGATAAAACGGGTAAACAAAACCTAGACATTTTTGAAACAGCATGGACAGCTCTTCTAACAAGATTTGAAAACACAATTAGTTATCGAAACTTTAAGGGGCCTCAAAATTCAGATGAACGTGGGATTGTATTTTCTGATAACACAGAGGGACTAAAACTTAGAAAAGTAATTAGAAAGTTGAGGCATTACAATCCAACTCCTCATCGAACAGATTTATTTGGCACAGGGTACAGAAATGTAAATCTTAGATACGTTATTGAAGACCCAATTCTCAGGGACTCAAGGCACTCTTTACTGCATCAAATGTGTGATGTTATTGCTTATTGTACAAGGCAGAAATTCGAATCAAATGTGTATATGAGGAGAAAGGGAGGACATAATTTCTACAAGCGGCTTGGACAAGTTTTGCTCACAGTAGTAAGTAAGTCCAATGACGGAATAGTAACTCTCTAAAAAAAGAAAGGTAGCTTTCGCTACCGGGGGAATCCTACTCCGGGGACTAGCCCTGTTTCAGATTCGCAGCAAAGCTAAATGAATTATTTGATTTAGCAAAACCAACACTGATTCCCTTAAATCCGCAGGCTAAAACTTTTGAAGGCTCGCGGAAAATACAGGTAACAAAGTTCAGCAAAATTGTTTGGTAATCACAGCACCCGGAGTCAT
>JAYUHI010000420.1:0-3600 GCA_043767095.1 Bacteroidota bacterium | reverse complement strand
CCTTTGTGTTGATTGGGTTTTAGCCCAATCGGGCGATTGGATTTGGTTGCCTTGATAAATTCCAAATGCTGATTTAGAGGTAGATATTTCTCGTTTTTTGAGGGAGAATTTCCCTGCCCATACAGTAGCGGGTGGTTTTCGCCACTCCTACTGTTAGGGTCAGGTACACAGTGGAACGCTATGGCAAAAAAGGTCCTTACTGTGTTTTTGAGAACCCCAAAGTAGCGGCTATCGTTTCAATTTTCCTAAGATTTTACTAAAACTTTGTTTAGGGGTAAAAAATGCCCTTTTTTGTGCAAAATCAATGATTGAGGACAATTACAAGCAGCGCGGACTGCGCAATAAATTAGTCAATAAACTGCGTCAAAAAGGCATCAAAGATGAGCGCATTTTGACAGCCATTGGCAAGGTGCCCAGACACGTTTTTTTTGACGATGCCCTGCTCATTCACGCCTATGATGACAAGGCTTTTCCTATTGGTGAGGGGCAAACTATATCCCAACCGTACACGGTAGCTTTTCAAACAGAAAAACTTCAAATAAGTCGCGGAGATAAAGTACTTGAAATTGGAACCGGCTCTGGATACCAGGCCTGTATTTTAATGGAACTGGGCGTTAAACTTTACACCATTGAATTCAATAGGAATCTGTATGAAAAGGCAAAATGGTTTTTACCTGTAATGGGCTATGAGCCGTTCTTTATTTGTGGCGATGGCTCTAAAGGACTGCCCGCCAAAAGCCCGTTCGATAAAATCCTGGTAACAGCAGGGGCACCCGTAATTCCCAATGCCCTGGTTGATCAGTTGGCTGATAATGGAATCCTGGTTATTCCGGTAGGCGACCGGGAGAAACAAAAGATGGTGAAGATAACAAAACGAAAAAATAAAATAGAAAGAGAGGAGTTCGATTACTTTGCCTTCGTTCCTTTGCTGGGTGAGGGGGGATGGAATTGAAAGTCAGCAGTCCAAAAGCACCTAGAGCAGTAAGCAGACACCTTCAAAATTTCAACCCTTATGAACCCCACATGCCTAAAAAAAGTTACCTTTGAAAAATGAAATCAGAACGAGGTAATAATTACCGCACCATCCAGGAATCAGTTCCATTCAGTGGAATTTTTTCGATTGAACAAATACTGATCGGCCGAAAACTTTTCCTTGAAAGAATTCGTCAAGATAAAGATCAGGCTTCGAGGTTTATTTCTAAAGAATCCAAAGCCGCAAATTCTGGCGCGGGTGCCTCTTAGATTTCTGATTATCGCTGGCCCAAATGGATCTGGAAAATCCACATTGGCTGAGTCTTATGCTCGGGATATGGCCTACATCAATGGCGATGAAATCAAGCGTGCCTATAAAAGTCTCCATTCTCGACAACTCGTTAGATGGAACGGAACCCGTGGAATTAATGCAACTTAGGAATGGCGTTATTATTTCAAAACGAGAAATGCTGCCTCCCTGGCTTATGGAGAAATATCCCATCATTGAAAAGTTGAGCAAGGCATATCAGAAACTGATAAATAGTAGGAATAAATAATCCATTAATCCATGGCCAAGAAAAAGAAAACACCTAATGAATCTTTCGTCAGCATGACGGAATTGGTTTTGCCCAATGATACCAATACCCTTAGCAACCTGATGGGTGGGCGATTGATGCAATGGATGGATATTGTTTCTGCCATCGCGGCCCAACGGCATTCTAATCGCATCGTAGTAACCGCGTCTGTTGATAATATCTCGTTTCGCCAACCGATTCTGTTGGGTAATGTTGTCACGTTGAAGGCAAAAGTTACCCGGTCGTTTAATTCTTCCATGGAGATTAGAATTGATGTGGAGGCCGAGGATATCCCATCAGGAAAAAAATCACAAAGCAACAGTGCTTATTTTACGTTCGTTGCCGTTGACCAAACGGGACGGCCAATTGATGTGCCGGAAGTTGAGCCCGAAACTGAAGACGAGAAGGCCTTGTTTGCGGGAGCCCTGCGCAGGAGACAACTCCGGTTAATTCTATCGGGAAGGATGGATCCACAGGAAGCCCACGAACTGAAATCTTTCTTCGACATTAAGAACGTGCAGGGATGATCCATCCGGAAATTTTTTTCCATACGTTTCAGGAAGAACTTTATGATGTACCCGTCAGGCCTGTGGTGGCTTTGCCCATAAGTTGGCAAGACATCCGCGAAAGCGATAAAGAATTATTGGAGAAAATTTTGAGCCTTGCCAAAATAACTTTTAATCACATCAAGGTTATTTCAACGAACAAACTTGATATACTCCAATGGAAAGAGCGCCCTGAAAAAGTGATTGCTTTTGGAATTGAAATGCCTGGGTTTAGCCAGCATGAGGTTATCGAGATTCAGGATATTAAATTGATAGTAACGTTAGGCCTCCCGGAATTAGAAACGGCCGATAAAGAGGTTAAGCAAAAACTGACAGCCTCGATACAGCAAATGTTCCTATCGTAAAGTCCTGTTCATCCAAAATCAAGCACTGGAGGCACAGTTTGAAAAATCGCCTTTTACAACCCAAAAATTTCATATTTACCTCCTTCTTCTATCTTTGCGAAACTTTTTTAAAACCTGTCAAAAAAGACCTAATCAAAACTTTAACTCAACTATGCAAACCGTTCTCTATTCTTTGCCCTTCTTTGGAATTCTCGGTCTCATTTACGTATTGTGGAAAAGTGCCTGGGTGTCCAGACAGGATGCCGGCACTGACAAAATGAAAAAAATTGCCGGCTACATTGCCGAAGGGGCCATGGCTTTTCTGAAAGCTGAATATAAAGTCCTTGCTGTATTCATTGTTTGCGTGGCTGTTTTGTTGGCCTTTACTGCCGACAAAGACCTTTCACACCCCATCGTAGGCTTATCATTTACCCTTGGCGCGTTAAGTTCCATTCTGGCCGGGTATATCGGGATGAAGGTGGCAACGAAAGCCAACGTGCGCACGGCTGCTGCTGCCAGAACCAGTTTGCCAAAGGCTTTGAACATTGCTTTTTCGGGTGGCTCGGTGATGGGAATGGGCGTGGTAGGATTGGGTGTGCTGGGGCTATCCGTGCTTTTCATTATTTATAAAAATATGTTCGGCATAGACACGCTGGACAATTTGAATAAAGTAATTACAGTACTGACCGGGTTTTCCTTTGGAGCTTCCTCCATTGCTCTTTTCGCACGTGTAGGCGGTGGCATTTATACGAAGGCAGCCGATGTTGGTGCAGACCTCGTGGGCAAAGTTGAAGCAGGAATTCCTGAAGACCATCCGCTGAACCCAGCAACCATTGCGGATAATGTGGGCGACAACGTGGGTGATGTGGCCGGCATGGGCGCTGACCTTTTTGAGAGTTATGTGGGCTCAATTATCGGAACGATGGTGCTCGGTGTAGGAATTCTTACTGTTGAGCAAGACCCTGAATTTAACGGACTATCCGCTGTGCTTCTTCCATTGGTGCTCTCAGGAGCCGGCATTGTTTTCTCTATTATCGGAACATTTTTGGTGCGAGGAAAAGATGGTGGCAATCCCCAAGTCGCTCTTAACATTGGAAGCGTTGGCGCTGCCATCTTTATGGTCATCGCCTCTTATTTTATCATCGACTGGATGCTGCCTTCAAG
>JAYUHI010000419.1:0-3602 GCA_043767095.1 Bacteroidota bacterium | reverse complement strand
AATGCGATCTTCCATTTGCCATCCTGCTTTTCAAGGAAAGCAACCTGCACATTGCTGAACGAAGCATCTTTTCCCTCTGCCGTCCATTTCCAGATGTTATCGCAAACTACCCAGGCAGAGCTATTATTGATTTTAATGATGGCATTCTCTTTTGAATTTTTTGTTGATGCATCTGCGGGCCTTCCTTTTAGGTATTCTTCATATAAGGCTTTGATTTCGTCCCAGCCTTTATAAAGTTGAACGTCATTTCCATCAAATCCCAGGCGGGTATCTAAGGCATTGGCGGTATGAGCGCCTGCTATCCGGTTCATGTCGCCTGTTGAAAAGGCATCGCCTTCTTCCTGCAACGCAGCGATGATGGCCGCTTTTTCCTTTTCTGTGTCGATGGTTTGATTGCAGGAAACCAAACTCACCGAAATTGCGGTAAATAGAGTTAAAATAATTGTCCATGGTTTTTTCATAGTAGTTGGGTTAGGTTGATAAATATGTTACGACTGTTGCTCATTAATTCAGTTAAGTAGACCTAAGACTCAGGACTAATGACTCAAGACTATTTCATTCATACTTCAAAGCCTCCACCGGGTTGCTCCTCGCTGCCTTCCACAACACCGAGGCAATTGTGAAAAACATGATCACCACCAAAATCAAAACCGGCAAAGCAAAGTGCCACCATTGCAGCGAAATGTGATCGGTATATTTTTCAAGATATTGGTTGGAGAACTTATAGGAGATGGGAACACCGATAAGCAGGGCAATACCTATTTGCACCCCTGTTGAACCGAGCACTAATGACACCACATGATGATTTTGTGCGCCCAAAATTCTTCGCACGCTGATCTCTTTAAACTTCTCCGCCACTTTATTGGAGATCATGCCAAGCAAACCCAGGCAGGCCACGCCTACTGCCAGCACGGTGAAAAATGTAAGCTGGTTGCGGGCAATTTTTTGATCGCCATACTGCCGGTTTATATTGTCGTCTAGGAAATACCAATTAAAAATATTGCCGGGAAATTGTTGGGAGTACAATTCCTCCAGCTCTTTCAGGTTGGGCATGGCGCCCTTGCTCAGTTTTATTGAAATGCGCTGAGGAACGTAGTCTTTCCACAACGCATTCAAATACGTGAAGCACTGCCCTCTTCCGGTTACCGACTCGGTACTCCCTTCCTCTGCATAATAAGGCGTCACGCGGTAGTCTTCAATTGCTCCGATCACTTCCAGTTTATGCCAAACACCTTCAGCCTGGGCTTCAATAATCGAGCCCACCGCCTCTTCGGGCGACTTAAACCCCAGGCGTTCGGAGGCAAACCGGCTTAATATAATTGCAGGCTTTACTTCATCCCTATTAAAATTACGCCCTATAATTAGTTTAAGGTTGAAGGTTGGGATGTAGTTCTCATCAACTCCGCCATGTGCATCAATTCCATAAAAAACGTCAGAACCAACCCTCCTTAATGGTTGATCCCAGGGGAAATCTCCGCAAACCCTGCCGCTGAGTGAAACCTGCTCAGCATTTAGTTTGCTTTTTATCAAGTCGGCAAACGAAACCATCTTTTGATTTCCGTTTTCTTCAAGGCCAAGAACCGGGGCATTCATAACTATTACATTTTCCTTGTCAACACCCAAGTCTTTATTCAGAATAAATTCCAACTGACTGTTCATTACAAAAATCCAGGCGATGAGCGACAGGGCGGCTACATATTGGGCAGTAGTAAAGATGGTTGTGGTGATTCTTTTTCTGCCTGGTACATTTTTCGTTAACAGTTGGCGGGTGGAATGTTTCAATGTAACCCAGGCGGGATAACCTGCAGTTGCCATGATTCCAATAGTAAATACAGTCAGGAAGAAAAGAATGGTTTGATTATCCAGATCAAAAAATGAAACAATATGAATGTTGAGAAATTGATCGAACGGAAGCCGCACCAGTTGGATGATGGTTAGCCCGATCAAGGCCGCCAACACATTGATCACAGCCGATTGGCAAATGAATTGCAAAAATAAATCAGGTAACAAAGCACCCGATACCTTGCGGGCTGCAATTTCTTTGAAACGGGTTTTGGTTCGGGAGACCGTAAGGTTCACATAATTCATCCAGGCCATAATGAGCACCACAATGGAAACACCGGCCAATATTTTCAGCATGAATTTAGACTTGGATTTAAACGAATCACCGGCATACCCCTGGCTGAAGGCAATCTCGCTCAACGGTTGAGACATGAAATCAATTTTGATATGTTGGTTTTTCTCCAGGTAATATCCGATCAGGCTCTCCTTGTTTTCATTTAGAATGGCGGCCAATTGAGCCGGGTCGCCTTTCATTTTAAAATATTGAGGTATCCAAAAATCTTCATTTTTATTAATGGAATTCCAGTCGGCCAGAGCAGCAATGTTTGAGAAGGCCACATCGAACTGCAGGTGAGAGTGCCTTGGTACATTTTCAAATACTCCCGTAACCTGAAAGTCCTGTCGGTTTACTTTCAGTGTTTTTCCAACCGGGTTTTCATTACCAAAAAAAGATTGGCTGGCTCGCTGCGATAGAACCGCTGCATGGGTATGGCTCAGCGCTTTTCCACGATCTCCATGGACAAACGGCAAATCAAAAAACTCAAAGAAGTTTTGATCGGCACAAATGGAATTTTCCATTTTTATGTAAGTCGGTGATTCCCCGGGCCGCTCCATAGTAACTACCAATTCCGATTGTAAGCCAGGTGTACTGTTAGCCCAAAACCAATCTTGTGGAATGTATCGGGTAACATCTTCTACGGCACTGTGATTTCGCATTTCACCCGCCACATGACTTGCTACAGCCGTCATGTTAAGGTGTCCCCAACTTTCACCTCCATTATCTGTCCAGCGCCAGTCCAGGTATGGCCGGGCAATCCTTTCGTAATCTTTGATGAACTGATCGCTCTTAAGTTCGCTTTGCGTAAACGGCCACAAAATAAAAAACACTACAAAACCCACCGAGAGCCCCGCCACATTAATGAACGTGAAGAACGGATTTCTGGCCAGCAGGCGGAGGGAGAGTTTGAGGTAGCTGAGGAGCATAGTCTAGTTGTTAGTCGGTGGTTGTTAGGTGTGACAAAGGCGCGAACAACTAATATCGAACAACCAACAACGATTAACTGCCAATGCTATTCCATTTTCAATTTCATAGTTTTCGCACAGATTTCGCAACTTCGAAATCAAGTTTGAAAAATAGTGTTTCGCTTTGAAACAGCAGGAGTGTTTCATTTCGGGGCAATTTGGAGAGTTGGAGCCAGGCCATGTACTGGTGAGGCGCGTGAGGGCACCATGCCAAACGGCCTGCCTATCGATGCAGTAAAATGTATTTCCTGTGCTTAAAGTATAACTATATGCACTATATTTGTGCATATAGTACATGTATGTTCGCCCGTAATTTATTTGATGAACTCGGCAAGCACCTGAAAGAAAGGCCCGCCACCGTAATAACGGGTATGCGCAGGGTGGGCAAGTCCACTTTATTGAAAGCGCTGCTGGATAAAATTCCGGGTGATAATAAAATCTACCTCGACCTGGAGCGGATTGAAAACAGGCACATCTTTCGTCAGCCCACCTACCACGATATGGAGCTTTACCTGGAG
>JAYUHI010000418.1:0-8535 GCA_043767095.1 Bacteroidota bacterium | reverse complement strand
CTAAAGTACTACCTCTAAACCGAGGGCAAATTCAGGTTTCTATCGAGGCTTTCTTCAAGGGAAATCATGGTATCAGTCCGCTCAATGCCTTCTACCTGTTGGATTTTATCGTGGAGGACTTCCTTTAAATGGTTGGTATCCCGGCAGTGGATTTTAACGAACATAGAGTAATTGCCAGTGGTATAATGGATATTGGTAATCTCCCAAATACCCTTGAGTTTGGCCACAACCTGATCGTATAACGCGCTCTTTTCCAGGAATATGCCTATAAAAGCTGTAATATCGAATCCAAGCCGGGCGTAGTTCACTTTCAAGGTTGTCTTCTCTATAATGCCTGCGCTTTCCATCTTGCCCATGCGCACATGGACGGTGCCTTGCGAAACGGATACCTTTTTGGCCACTTCGGTGTAAGGCTTCTTGGCGTCCTGCATGAGAATCTCCAGGATTTTATGATCTGTATTATCGAGTTCTAAATTTTTGGCCATTGTGTTATCAATATTTTGAGAATTGCTCAGCAAATCAAGTAAATATTAAATAGTATTCAAATATTTTGACTATGTATTGCTTGTACAATCAGTAATCATTCATATTTGTTGCGTAATTAATAATGCCAGACGGGCATTAAAGAATGTAGGGTGTTGAAATTGGCAGACAAGCCCCCCTGTCTCGGGGGTGGAGAGAAAAGGATAAACGCAGAATAAACGTCTCACTTAACAGAGGGACTAGGGTTGACCACTAAAATGTTCTTCTATGTTCTGTAGCTAACTTCTCCGTGGAGGTTCGACCCCTCCCTCTACAGCTGTTTTCTCTTTGGTTTAGTATTGTAAGATAGACCCGGCAACAAGCTGGGTTTTTTTTTTAGCCGTATCCTCAGGATGCCTTTCAGCCAACCGTTATTTTTCCTTACTTCGGCTTTCACTTCAAAGAAAGGACGAATGACAGAATTCAATTGGCAGAAAAGGTATCCGGCAGGAGTCGCGAAAGAGATTGGCCCGCTTGAATTTCAATCTTTGCCAGAATTATTTCAAGCAGCGTGTAAAGCATTCCACGATAGTGTTGCTTTCGAAAATATGGGAGCCAAGCTTACCTATACGCAAGTGGATAAACTCTCCACGCACTTTGCGGCTTACCTTCAGCAAAAACTTGGGTTGAAAAAGGGCGAACGCATCGCTATTCAAATGCCCAACTTGTTGCAATTCCCCATCGCTTTCATTGGAGCACTCAAAGCGGGATTGATCGTGGTGAATACCAACCCACTCTATACACCCCGCGAAATGGAACACCAGTTTAAAGATGCGGGCATCTCGGCCATTGTGATCGTGGAGAACTTTGCTTTCAACCTCGAGGCCATCCGAAATCAAGTCCCAGCCAAACACATAATCGTAACCAGCATGGGCGATATGCTCGGAGTTATCAAGGGGACAATCGTAAATTTTGTTGTTCGGAAAATAAAGAAACTGATTCCTGCTTACAGTTTACCTGGTTCGATTTCATTTAAAGATGCCCTGGCAGAAGGTGCTTCACTGAAACTTCAACCACCTTCAATCGATGTTGAAGATGTGGCCGTTCTTCAATACACCGGGGGCACCACAGGCGTATCGAAAGGGGCTCAACTTTCCCATCGCAATATCATCGCTCACAATATGATGGTGAGGCAATGGTTCAAACCCTATTTATCTCCAACGGGGCAAGACGTTGTCATCACCGCCATTCCCTTGTACCACATTTTTGCCTTGACGGTGAATGGTGTGCTTATGTTTACATCGGGGGTGAAAAATGTGTTGATTACCAACCCTCGCGATATGCCTGGGTTTGTAAAAGAATTGCGAAAGCATAGATTCTCAATCCTCACCGGTGTTAATACGTTGTTTAATGGACTACTCAATTGCCCTGGTTTTTCTTCCCTGAATTTTTCTTCGTTACATGGTGCTGTTGGTGGAGGCATGGCCGTGCAAGACGCTGTCGCTATTAAGTGGGAACAGGTAACGGGCAAACCTCTTGTTGAGGGCTATGGACTAAGTGAAACTTCACCTGTACTTTGTTGCAATCCACTGGATGGAAAGCATAAGCGAGGAACAATTGGAATTCCAGTTCCCAGCACCGAAGTTGGAATATTTGATGACAATGGAAATCAATTACCCCAAGGTGAAACAGGTGAAATTTGTGCCCGTGGCCCTCAGGTTATGAAAGCCTATTGGCAGAAAGAAAATGAAGGTGTATTCTTTGATAAAGTATGGTTCCGAACAGGCGACATTGGTCTCATGGACGAAGAAGGCTTCTTTAAAATAGTGGATAGAAAGAAGGACATGATCAAAGTCTCCGGCTTCAATGTTTTTCCGAATGAGATTGAAAATGTTTTAGCTTCCCACCCAAAAATTTTGGAGGTTGCGGCTATTGGAGTACCGGATGAAAGGTCTGGTGAAGTAATTAAAATTTTTGTTGTGAAGAAAGACCAATCGCTGACAGAACAAGAGTTGAAGGAACATTGCCATAAAAATTTCACTAACTACAAAGTGCCGAAGCATGTTGAGTTCATGAAGGAATTACCCAAATCCAATGTTGGAAAGATTCTTAGAAGAGAGTTAAGAGATGCTGAATTAAAAAAGTTAAAATAGATTCATGAAGATAACTTTTCGTTGGTTCCTGCTGCTGCTTGCGGTTCATTCCCTTACTAAATCCTTTTCACAGAACACAATCAATGTTGTCCACTATCCTGAAGAAAAGCATTTTAAGAATGTTCGGCAGCTAACCTTTGGTGGCGATAATGCCGAAGCGTACTGGAGCTTTGATAGTAAGATGGTGAGCTTTCAATCCAACAACAAAAAATGGGGATTGAACTGCGATCAAATATTCTACATAGCGGTTGAAGGCACCGATTTGAGCAATGGACAAAAGCCTCAACTCATCAGCACAGGAAAGGGGAGGACAACCTGCTCGTTTTTCCTGCCGGGCAATAAATCCATTCTGTTTGCATCAACTCATTTGGGCGGCACTAATTGCCCGATAGAACCCGAGCGAAAGCCTGGAGGAAAATACTTATGGCCTGTGTATGACACCTACGATATTTTTGTTGCTGACTTAGCCGGGAATATCAAAAAGCAATTAACCACCCAAAAAGGTTACGATGCTGAAGCTACCCTCTCACCCCAAGGCGACAAAATTGTTTTTACCTCCACCCGAAATGGGGATTTGGATTTATATGTGATGGACTTGAAAGGGAAGAAAGTGAAGCAGATAACCAACGAGTTAGGTTACGATGGTGGCGCCTTTTTCTCACCCGATGGTTCTAAAATTGTTTTCCGAGCCTCCCGGTTCACCACCGATGAACAAAGGAAAGAATACCAGGATTATTTAAAGCAAGGTTTGGTAGCCCCCACGGCCATGGAAATATTTGTTTGTAATGCCGATGGTTCAAACCTGAAGCAGGTAACTAAACTGGGCAAGGCCAATTGGGCGCCCTTCTACCATCCCGCAGGCAAGAAAATAATTTTTAGTTCAAACCATAAAGGCACACGAGGGTTTGAGTTTAACCTTTTCATGATTAATGAAGACGGCACCGGCCTTGAACAAATTACCTACGACAAAGTATTCGATTCCTTTCCTATGTTCTCACCGGATGGTAAGAAAATAATTTTTTCCAGCAACCGGAACAACAACGGCACACGAGATACCAATTTATTTGTGGCGGATTGGGTTGAATGACTGGAACCTATTCTGAGAGACATTGGTCTGGAATGAATGCAAACCTTCACAGGTAATTGGCTCCCGATGCATCGTGATTGAAGCATTGAAATAAAAAAGGCGCCTCAACGTGCGCCAAATATCGTTATTCTATAACGATCCCCTTTTAAAACCTAAGGCACTCCCCCCACAATAGGCAGCCGATTTATCGAAGGTATATTGGATGTAGTAAATGCCCGTGGCGTTGCAGGGATAGGCAATGGCTGAAACCACCTGGTTATCAATTTTGTTGCTGGCTACGCGGTTCCGGCTCGAATCAAAAAGGCTCACGATAATTCCATCGGTGGCCGTGCCATCGGCACAAATGTTAATCATGTATTGCGTGCCTTTTGTGAAGACATACGAGTACTCCACCTTTTCTTTTGCGCCTCCATCGCCATCTATTTTATAGCTCTTCAGGAAATTGAATCCCGTAGCTAATTTAGGAATGCAAGCCGTGGTGAAATTGTCGGTGTTGCACTGCGCCAAGGCGTCTGAACTTGCGGCAGTGAATGTGATCAGTAATAAAAGAACAGTCTTTCTCATTTTTCCTCAAGCTTAGTTTATGATTTTATTTCTCATGGTGTTTACAATCTGGGTGATGCGCTTCACATCTTCGGGAGTAATTTTTATCGAGGTTGTGCTGTTATCCGTTATCACGGCAACCCCGTCAACAATCTTCATGGTTGACTGCTTATAGGTTGTAACTATTTCGATACTCGCATAAGCAGCTTCCAAATCGCGCAGGTCTTTCAATAAAGATGCCATATTTGGGTCTTTCTCAAAAAAACCTAGCAGCAAAGTCAGTTGTTCCAAAATTATCTTTTGCTCTCCAATTTTTTCCGGAAGGTCTTTGTTTTTTGCATTTTTATCCGCCACCTGACAAACAATTTGCATGGCTTCAATCCATCCTCCGGTAAGCAAAAGCACACTGATTTGTGAGCGGCTTTGGCTTTGAAGGTAGTTGTTAATGTCGTTAAAATTTTGTGTGGTGATTAAAAGAAGAGAGTCGAGGTTCTTACTGTTGGAGGCTAAGCGCCCGATGGTTTCAATGTCAAAAAATTGACCAATGTTGAGGTCGTTGGCAAGCGACTTAATGGCAGTCAGAAATTTAATTCCGTCTTTACTCTGTTCGTAAATGTTGGTGTACCCCAGGTCCGTTCCAAACACACCCAGATTTAGGGCTTTACTAAAATTGTTGTTGTATTTCGAAAGATTGTCCTCCGAATTTAAAATGGAACTTTCATATTTAGAACCCGACTCTTTTAAAATTGATGAGATCTCCAATGGACTGGGAATCTGCTGAAGTATTCCATTCACCAGTTCTTCATCTATTTTAGGGCCTGTGTCCTGCAGTGTATCCATCACACTTTGAAAGTCCTGCTCATCGGTCTTCGTTTTTTGCCCGCAGGCAGCAAACAAAAGTGTGAACACAAACACAAGGATTTTTTTCATAACTATTCGATTTAAACTAAGTTCACAAAAATAAGAATTCCTAATGCCTCCCTCTATTTTTTTCCTGGGAAATTTACTTTTCCGAAACTCCCAATAAACTTTCTTAAAAGTTCAAAATAAAGAGTCACATAGAAGGCAAGTGACATAATCCATATAAATAACAAGTTAAAACTGTATGTAGTAAACGACAGGCCCGCAAAAGTTTTGGTTGGGACAAAAAATGCCGTCCGGTAATCCAGCGCATGGGCAGGAGACGGGGCCTGGAAAACAGGGTTGATCTGTTGAATTAGTTTTCCACCGTACTCCAGCATCCTTTCTTTGGTTGTAACATTTTTTACCAGGTCGGCCAGGCTTTCATTGTAGTTTTCATTCTTTACTTCTACAATAGACCGGTTATATTTTTTGCTCAGGAATGCCATTTTTTTCTCCTTGATGTCCACATTATCATTGTATTCCTTTTGATAGTGCTTTTGGTACTGATCAATGTAAGCATTCAAGGCGAGGCCTATAGTTTTGGAATAGGTTTTCGGATTTAGTTCTATTTCCAAATTCATTTTTTCCAATCCATTTTCATTTTTAAGGGTGGAGCGGATGATAGAAAGGTTTTGTTTTATTATTGACTGGATTGAATCGTTCTTATTATTAAAATTTTCAAGCACAAACGCATTTCGGTTTCTCAAATCATCGGCAAGAAATGCTGTCTTGAAATCGGCATTGGCTTCTTTCTTTTCGTAATCGTAATAAGACGATTCGTAATCGTTGTTAATAAACTGGTCAACGGCCATCGCTTCGTAAGCCCATCGTGAAGCCATGAAGTCGGCAATAATGGGCACCTTGCCTTTAGTGCTGATCAGGTTGTTCAATTTATCAAATTTGAATAAAAGTCCACTCAGGATCATTTGCGGAATGAGCAGAAGCGGGATCATTACGTAAACGGTTACCGCAGAATTAAAGGCGGAGGAAATATTCAGGCCCAGCACATTGGCGCAGCAAGAAGTGGTGAAGAGCACAAGCCAGAAGGAAAATGTCATGCCGTGGATTTCCAAAATCAAATTTCCGATCACCACAAATAACAAAGTCTGCACAGCCGACAGCAGGAATAGAATTCCAAGCTTTGAAAGGAGGTAACTGTTCCAGCTCAGATTTAAGAATGATTCCCGTTTCAATATTTTCCTGTCTCTTATTATCTCTTCGGCACTCACCGTCAGACCCATGAAGAGTGCAACAATAATGGCCATCAACATATAGGCAGGAAAGTTGTCGTTGTAACGGAACACATATTCCTTTCCTCCGGCCATGTTATTGTACTTGATAATAAAGGCCAGGATAGCTGCCAGCATGGGAGCCTCAAGCAGGTTGATAAGCAAATACTGCTTGTTGCTCAGTTTAGAAAGAAAATCGCGAGAAGTAAAAATGATGGCTTGCCTGAGCCGGTTTGGTATATGGAGATTTTGGGGTGGCTTCTCTTTAACATCCTCTAACTTATTGATCTTAAACCGTTCCTGGTAAAGCTCGTGCCATTGGGGAGGGGTCACTTTTCTTTTCTGGGTGGACTGGCCATACTCATCCACCACTTTCGCTTCAATGATGTTGAAGATTTGTTCGGGATTAACATTACCACAATTTTCGCACTGGCCCCGGTTGCTATCCACCTGGTGGGTTGATTTTTTGAAATAGGTCACGGCCTCCACCGGTGGGCCATAGTATGCCGGAAAACCACCGGTGTCCATAATAATCATCTTGTCAAACATTTTGTAGATGTCTGATGATGGCTGGTGGATCACTACAAAAATCAATTTGCCTTTCAATGATAATTCTTTCAGCAGGTCAATCACATTTTCTGAATCGCGGGATGAAAGGCCTGAGGTGGGTTCATCTAAAAACAAAATGGCCGGTTCGCGAATCAGTTCAAGGGCAATGTTCAAACGCTTTCGCTGACCACCACTGATTTTTTTATCTAACGGGTTCCCTACTTTCAAATCTTTTCGTTGATCCAATCCCAGGTTTCCCAGCACCTGCATTACACGCTTTGCAATTTCCTCTTCCGTTAGATTGGCGAAACAAAGTTTAGCGTTGTAATAAAGATTCTGGTAAACGGTGAGTTCTTCAATGAGCAAGTCATCTTGCGACACATACCCAATCACACCCTCAATGTCTTTTTTATTTGCATGGATGTTGAACCCGTTTATCTGGATTTTACCCAAAGAAGGTTTTTCGAGACCCGCTAATACAGTGAGCAGGGTGGTTTTTCCAGCTCCGCTGGCGCCCATAATGCCAATCAGTTTTCCGGGGCCCTCTGATACCACAACATTTCTTAAACCAACCGCGCCATTCTGAAATTTGAACTCATCAATAACCGCGTTGAATGAAAGTTTAGTGGTGCGCAGTTCTTCATTGAAATTGGAAACCAGGTCGCTGTAATAATGCGCATCGCCTGCCTGCGTTTTTATAGTGCTGCCATGCGAAAACAAATAAACTTTCCCAGGCTGCATGGCAAAGCCATTCAAAACGTTCCCTTCCTCTCCAACATATTTCACAAAAAACATATCCACACTTTGCACTCGCATAAAAATAAGATGGCCTGTTATATGGCCGTGCACGTGTTTCTGGTTGGTGAGGTGGGTTGTTACTGAGGAGTTTAACGTCAATATACCCTCATAGTCCAACGACAAGTCGTCTTCGGCAATTATGAAAGATTCAATGAGTTTGTATTCGTCTTGTGAAATATTGAAAACGGTGGAGACGGTGTTGATGATCTCCATGCGTTGGGGTGTGAAATTTTTATCGGAGCCAACCAACTCCAGCAGTTTGGTCAACACCACTATTTTTTGTTTCTGGGTAAGCGTCTTATTAATTTTTTTACAGATACCCAGGGTTTTAACAGAATCTTTTACCGATGTGAGCTTCTGCTTGTCATCGGCCCCCTGTTTATGGAAGCCAGAGAAGTCATCGTATAAATCAATGTATTCTTTAATGGAATTTTTCTCCAACTCCTGTTGGAAAAATGTGATAACGAATTGCCGTTCTATCTCGGTTACCCCGCCATCTTGCTTGGTAATAATGGCAAACAGTTGGGTAAGCGCCTTTAGTATTTCCTCACTCATGCTTTCATCTCAAAGGGTAGTAGGCAGTAGCCAAGAATCAATAGCAGTTCGAGTATGGATATTGCCTATTTCTGTTTGCTCCCGATGTTTCGGGACTGCCTACTTTCGGAACTAGTATGTCTTAAATTCAAACGGAATCTCCACCAGTTCAGAAAACTCCTGGCCGGCTTCCTCCATGTCTTCATCATCTTCATGAAAATACCAGGAGATTTTCGTTCCCTTAATATCTTCAAGGGCCGAGAGCACATCCAGAATT
>JAYUHI010000417.1:0-3603 GCA_043767095.1 Bacteroidota bacterium | reverse complement strand
TCGCTCTTATTTTTTTAATCGTTGACTATTATTTTTTTCAGGCGGTAATTAACGTCTCTAAAAACTGGGCTCCGCAGTGGCGGGCTGCTGCCCGATATACGTTTTGGATTCCCACCGTGCTCAGCCTTGCGGCCATGATGTGGTGGACGTTCGATAATCCATACCGCTACAGCGCCAACTTCAGAAACTGGGTGATAACCGGCTTGTTTGCCACCTACTTCTCAAAACTGTTTGGAGTTGTTGTGCTGATGGTAGATGATGGTCAACGGTTAGTGAAATGGGTAGCTCAATTTTTCAACAAGGGCACTGATGGAAATTTACCAGGCGAAGCCATTACGCGTTCCGAATTTTTATCGAAGGCGGCATTGGTTGCCTCCAGTATTCCAATGGGAGCATTTGCTTATGGGATTATTTCAGGGGCACACGATTATCGCATTAGGAAAATAAAAATCCCGTTGGCCAATTTACCAAAGGCTTTTGACGGATTTCGGATTGCACAGATTTCAGACATTCATTCAGGAAGTTTTTGGAACAAAACTGCCGTGAAGGGTGGAATTGAAATGCTCTTGAATGAGAAGGCTGATTTAATTGCCTTTACAGGCGACTTAGTGAATAACGAGACTTCGGAAGTGAAAAATTATATCGATGTATTTAATAAACTAAAAGCTGCTTTTGGTGTGCTCTCTATCACCGGTAATCACGATTATGGAGATTACAAAAGCTGGAACACTAAAGAAGAGAAACAGCAAAACTTCACAGACCTGGTGGCTGTGCACAAACAAATGGGTTTTGATATTCTCATGAATGAGAACCGGAAAATCACAGTGGATGGCGAAAGTATTTCATTGATCGGAATTGAGAACTGGGGCAAAGGAAGGTTCTCTAAATATGGCAAACTGACTGACGCCTATAAAGGAAGCGAGGACTCACCGGTAAAAATTTTACTCTCGCACGATCCCAGCCATTGGGATGAAGAAGTTCGCCCAGGTTTCCCAAATATTGACTTAACGCTGGCTGGCCACACGCACGGTTTTCAGTTTGGTGTGGAGATTGGCGGTTTTAAATGGAGTCCTTCACAATATGTTTATAAACAGTGGGCTGGACTCTATAAAGAAGGGAACCAGATGCTGTATGTCAACCGGGGATTTGGCTACATAGGATATCCTGGAAGGGTTGGCATACCTCCAGAGATTACGATATTTGAGTTGAAGCGAGCTTGATTGTTTACAGCTTTGAATTCACTTCCAGATCATTGACGCGCTTGGATATGGAAAGAATTTCTTTCAAGATTACATCATTTTGGATGGAATATTTTAATGATTCACTTCTCAGTTCCTTACATTCTTTTTGAAGGCCTTCAATTTTTTCCGAGTGACCAACAATTATTTGGTAGGCTACATCCATTCTGTTAAGTTGATTTTGAAAGATTTTTTGAAATTCTGCATTTGCCTTGCCATTCTTCGCCATCTCATCTAAAATCCTGTCGGTCTTTTGCATATACTCGGCCAACAGTTCAACTATTCTGTCCTCATTTTTCATAAACGGTTTTATATGTTGGGTTTATCTGATTTTTCCGTGGAATCACTCGGTCCTTCTTCAATTCTACCGTAGAGCAACATAAGCTCTTTGGGGCTAAGCTTATTTGCTTGGAGGTGCTGATCCCTCAATTTAGCGTCTTTTTCCAAGTCTTCAAGAATGCGGTCAGCGTTCCGGTTGCACTCAATGAGAACTTTAAGGAGTTTGTCTGCAGAGTTCATCTAATAAAAGTAAGAAATATTTCTAAAGGTTTGAATCTTGAATTTTGAATCTTGAATTTGGGATCTGAAATCTGAAATTGATATGCAACTCAAACAAATATCCATCAACACCGCCTCGCCTGAACCGCCTCGAGCCAAGGTTCTAATAATTTACACGGGCGGAACATTCGGGATGGCAAAAGATAAATCGGGCATGTTGGTTCCTTTTGATTTCTCGTTAATACTGGAACACCTGCCCACCCTCCGGAATTTATTCCTTGAGTTAACAGTCATTTCATTCACTAATCCAATCGACTCATCCAACATCAATCCCGAACACTGGGGCGCAATCGGAAATATTATTCGCGATCATTATGATACGCAGGATGGTTTTGTAGTGCTGCACGGCACCGACACCATGGCTTATACCGCATCGGCTTTGAGTTTTATGTTACAGGGTCTTGCGAAACCGGTTGTATTTACCGGGGCTCAACTTCCCATTGTAGAACCCCGCAGCGATGCCCGTGAAAATCTAATAACGGCTTTAGAGATCGCTTCCGCAAAAGCTGACGGGAAGGCCATCGTTCCCGAAGTGTGTATTTATTTTGGATCGGAATTGCTTCGGGGATGCCGGTCAAAAAAAGCGGAGAGCCAGCATTTCGATGCTTTTCAATCGGAGAACTATCCTCTCCTGGCTGAAGCAGGGGTTATGATCGATTATAACTTAAAAGTTATACGGCAGGCCGAAAAAGGAAAGCCGCTAACCTTGTTAGAAAAGTTCGACCCCAATGTTGCCATTTTAAAATTGTTTCCAGGGATTAGCCGCGAGGTGTTCGAGCAAATCTTAAACATACCCGGTTTGAAAGGTTTGGTGCTTGAAACTTTTGGTTCAGGTAATTCACCCACCAACTCCTGGCTCATTGATGCCCTAAAAATTGCCATCAACAAAGGAATTGTTGTTGTAAATATTTCGCAGTGCCCAGGAGGAATGGTTGAACAAGGGAAGTATGAGACCAGTCGCTTTTTGGGTGAGATAGGTGTGATCAGCGGTCGCGATATGACCACCGAAGCTGCTGTTACAAAACTCATGATCGCCTTAGGCGAGTTCGACCGGTCTGGTGCAGTTGAATTTATGAGCCGGTCTGTAGCCGGGGAGTTAAGCTAAGCCCTAATTACTTTCGTGCGGTTGAAGATCTGGATTTTATCTATTTCTTTGTGCACTTTTTTAAGGAGAGGTGCAGGAGTGGCTGAACTGGCACGCCTGGAAAGCGTGTTGGCGCGAAAGCGCCACGAGGGTTCGAATCCCTCTCTCTCCGCCATCAATCAAGTAAGTAGCCTTTGGCGACTTTCTCTTTAATGGATTATGTAAGCTTGCCCAACATTTATTATAAGTGACTTTAAGACCTTGAGTTGGCTTACAACTGTTGTTAAAAAGGGTTGAAATCTATGAAGATTGGACTAAAAAAATAAGATTTCGTGACTTTTAAGAATATTCTGAATTGTTACACTCAAAAGTGGGTAACTTTCTTCAATCGTTCATGGAAAAAAAATCCAATTATTATTTAGAAATCAACAAAACCTTTAATTTTGGCGACTTCTCAAAGTATCATAAACCTTAAACCATGAAAAAAACAGTTACTATTTTTGCCCTTGCCGGAATGCTGCTCTTCAGCTTGTCAGGCGTAGTATTAGGCCAGGCTGATTCTACAGGTCAGGCAACAACAGAACCTGCCACCGAGCAGCCAGCCGTTACACCAGACCAATCCGCTGAGGACGCAGGTGCCGCTGAAGAAAAAACCTTCCATCAGAATATTAAGGACAAGTTTATTGAGGGCGGTGTGCCGTTTATGTGGCCCATTCTTATATG
>JAYUHI010000416.1:0-3605 GCA_043767095.1 Bacteroidota bacterium | reverse complement strand
AAGAAATCAAAACAGGCTTTGCGTCTTTTGCGCCTTTGCGTGAAATGCATTTTTGTCGTACACCCTATTTTCGCTTTTGAATAGATGTCTATGATTCTTTCTCAGATTTCATTTGGGCAATCGTGCTCGCAACACACGACTTACAATGAACCAAATCAATGGAGGAAGGCCAGCACTAAGGCAAAGCGCCAATAGTGGATGAGTTGTCCCTGAGTTTCCAATGATGGCATAGGTAAATCCAAGTGGCAGGGAACCGCATGCGAGTGCTAGATAAAAAAATCTGAGTGGCATGCGAGTAAGCCCTGCCATACATGCCACTATTTCGGGGAAGACTGGAAGCCATCTTGAAAGAGCTACCACCCACCCACCAATACTTGAAGCGATTTTTTTTCCTCGATCAAATTCTTTTTGACCTAAAACCCAAATGGCGGTATTCTCACCAAGCATTCGACATAACCAATAACCTAATGATCCGGAAATAAATGAACCGGCTGCACTAATTAATCCACCAATAAGTGGCCCATAAATATATCCGACTGCTGACATGATGAGCGTTGCTGGGAGAGGTAAAAATAAATCGGCAATTAATAATAGGATAGCAATGCCCCATGCCCACTCTCCATAAGAGTTCAGCCAGGCGATTGACCCTTCCGCTGAAAAGAATGCCATCAGGGTATCGCCCCATATAAAAAAGGGAATCAATACGATAGCGACTAAAGTGATAAACAATAAGACAAAGCGCATCAGCTCAACTGTTTTCTTACGAGATCAATATTAAAGTAAAGATTGGAATTGATCTTCTATTTTTTGATAATTGAGTGATCTAACTAATAACTGCTTCATCATGAGTAAACCCGCACCCCAACAGGTTAATCCCGAAGATGTTCCACAGCTAGCTGAAGCCTTGGTTAAGAAAGTCCGTTTTCCTATGTTGGCTACTATCGATGGTAATCAGCCACGTGTCCGTCCAGTTTCACCTGTGCGGACCGAAAAATTCACAGTGTATGTTGCCAACTTGAGGAGTTATGGAAAAACATCAGAGTTGGAGAAAAACTCTAATGTTGAACTTTGTTATATGGATGACGACCACAACCAGGTTCGCATCACAGGAGTTGTAACAATTGTAACTGACAGAAATCTTCTACTGGATATTTGGAACACGAACAGATTGCTCCAACATTATCTTGGATCGATCGATAACCCCGAATTGATTGTTTACAAAATCACTCCCAATAGAGTTCGCTTCATGTTAGAATGGGCCTTGAAGTATTATGAAGTGCCGGTGGTTTAAAACCCAATGGAGAGTTTGAGGTAGCTGAGTAACATTTTTTGTTGTTCGTTATTGGGTGTTCGAATAATTAGTAACGAACAAACAACAAGGATTTCCCCACAATCTGGTCAAAAGAAATTTCCGGCATTATCATTCAAAATCAAAGCTTTGAAAATGGAGTGGTCTGGAATGAGACCATGAGATGTTTCATTTCGGGGCAATAAGGCGTTGGCCACCCTCCCATACTACTGGCGCGAGGTTCAGACGCCTGTTAATTCAAGAACGCCCGGTTAATCGCGACCTTGCTACTTTTAATTAGTATATCCTGTTAATATAAACTTTCTTATATTTACAACGAAAACTATTAAACAATGGTACTAAAATCTGAGTTAGAAATAGCCTATGAACTGCAACAGGATTTCATAAAACCAGTGAAATCATTCATCGCGCGCGATTACCCTGCCCCGGCTAAAAGCAATCACGTGGAGGTGATATCGGGCATACGTAGATGTGGCAAAAGCACGTTGATGGACCAGATCAAGCATCGCTATCGTGGCGGCATCAGCTATTTTAATTTTGAAGACCCGCGTGTCCATGATTTTGAGGTAGAGGATTTTCAAAAACTGGACGAGGTGATTGGCTCCAAAATAAAAACCTATTTTTTCGATGAAATCCAAAACGTTCCATCCTGGGAAATTTATGTGCGGCAACTTCACGACCGCGGTAAAAAAGTTTTTATCACCGGCTCCAACGCCTCACTGTTGAGTAAAGAACTGGGCACCCGACTTACGGGCAGGCACCTGAGGCACGAGTTATTTCCTTTTTCCTATCCGGAGTTTTTGTTGTACAGCAAATCCAAAAACACTCCGCGTGCCTTTGAAGATTATCTTCAGCATGGAGGCTTTCCAGAATACCTCCGCGACCGAAACGAAGAGATGCTTCACATGCTGTTGAAAGATATTGTGTCCAGAGACATCGCCATACGGTATGGGATAAAGAACACGAGAACATTAATGGACATCACCCTCTTTTTACTTTCGAATGTGGGCAAGGAAGTTACCTACAACAGCCTGCGCAAATCTTTTCAGGTGGGATCTGCCAACACGGTTTCAGATTATCTTTCCTGGCTGGAAGATACTTACCTGGTATTTTTTCTCACCCGGTTCAGTTGGTCGGCAAAAAACCGGGCAGTTAACCCCCGGAAGGTATATGCTATAGACACAGGCATGATCAATGCCAACAGCTTAAGTTTTAGCAAAGACAAAGGTCGCCTTTTAGAAAATATAGTGTACTTGTTTTTACGGAAAAGGAATTATGAATTGTCCTACTTCCGCGAACAAGCGGAGTGTGATTTTGTAGTATTCGAAAAAGGCAAATGCAAAATGGTGATGCAGGTATGCCAGCAATTACACAACGAAAATAAAGACCGCGAAACCAGGGGCTTGCTGGAAGCGATGGAATTTTTTGGTTTAAAGACCGGGATGATCATCACGCAAAGCCAAAGCGATGTTTTGAGTTTTGACAACAAAACAATTGAACTGAAGCCTGTCCATCAATTTTTGATGGAAGAGATTGAAAAAAAGTCATCAACAGATGAATTTACTAGATGATAAAAATCTTGTCATAAAGTAATACTATTTGATTGGGGTTGCATCATGATTCAACCATGAATACAATCTGCTAAATTGAATATGAGAAGAACAATCTCTACTCCAGCACCGGAAAATTATCAGAAGGTCTTTCGCGCAGGTGATATTCCATGATGATGCGCGCGCAGGTATTCCATCGCAGAACGGGATCATTATTGCCGTCTCGGTTGATAGCATCGGCATTCTCATAAAACTCCATGGCTTCGCGATACCATTCGTAGGCATCAAAATCAGCACCAGGCGTTCCGGATTTCAATGCGGTTGCGCCCTGACGCTCATGAACAATTCCCGTATAGTAAATTCTGGCGTATTCATCTTTTAAACTCTTGGCAATAGTTAAAGCCTGGTTGGCTGTCTTTGAAGACGATTCGCCAAATTGATCCGTTAAGGCAAGTAACAAAATAACGGACGCGCGCTGATTGTCAGGCGTAATCAACAGCACATCCAGGCAGATGCTCTCCGCCAACCGCGGCTGATTGAGCAAGCGATAATGTTCTGCTTTACCGAGTGAAGATTCAATGCCTTCTTTTGAAAGCGGCTTCAATTCAAACACATTTGCTTCGGAGGTTGTTGCTGTTCTCATGGTGTAAAATGATAAGTTGAACTATTCTCTTATTTAACTGGTCTTAAGCAAAATAATTTAACGTCTTTGCGAGCACCTGTGTGGGCTTGCGCGAAGGGCGAAG
>JAYUHI010000415.1:0-20048 GCA_043767095.1 Bacteroidota bacterium | reverse complement strand
TTAATGCATCTTGCTCATCATCGGCAAAAGCCATGTGGCAAATTCCTTTCGGTGTTGAAGCAACAAGAATATCCCCGAAAGGGCTTTCGGCATAACTGTAATTAATGAACAGATTCTCACCACCGTTCTTAAACTCACCTGGTGTCATGCCTTCAATGTTAACAAATAAATCATGCAGGCGCCCCGTGCCCGAAAGCCCTGTTTCATAAGCGGCATCCAATAAAGTGGCCTGCCTTTCCTTTAAAATATTTTTCGCATGCTCGACACTGATGTATTGCAAAAATTTCTTGGGGCTTACACCCGCCCAATCCGTAAACATTCGCTGGAAATGGTGAGGACTTAAATGAATCTTTTCGGCCACCTCATCTAAATTGGGTTGCTGCTTAAAGTTTTGTTTGATGTAGCCAATAGCCTCGACAATTCTGTTGAAATTGATAGTTTGCTGTGTTGTCATTTTGTGTCTTTTGATGATACAAAAATGCAGTCGTGCCCGCCCTATAGAAACCCGAAACTTGCTAAGATTCCCTGAGACGCTAGTTGATTCTAAAGTTAGTCAGCAATTGCTTCAGGTGGAAAACATGTTTCAGCTTATAAATCCTGAGGGTCATTAAGTGCATATAGATTTCCATCGAAAAGCCTTTTTTTGCGAAACCTGCAAATCAATCTCTAATTCCCGGTCTGGTTTGCGATTTATGCTAAACCTTTGTCAGACGTGTGCAGAACACGGTTTCATTGGCCATTGAAACCACCTGACTTTTACTTCCATAAACGAAAGGCCATGAAAAAAATCATAGTTTTCCTTTTTGCCACAACCACAATAATGGCGGTTGCGCAGCACGGTGAGACCACTCCCCGTAATAATCACGATCCGATTTTTCCCCGGAAGGGAAAATTCCAAGCCGGCATGATGACTACGTACACCGGCAGGATACCTCCACCGGTTCTGATCGGAGACGTGACGTATGGAGTTTCCAACAAATTCTCTGTGGGGATTACCGGGGGAACAATTGGTACTCTGGCGCTGTATGGCATTAAAGTTAATCTGGCATTGGTGCAGCGAAAGGATTTCCGGATTTCGTTCAGGATGACCAGTGTTTACTATCCGGAGCGTGATGGTAAGTTTCTTTTTGATAAAGAGGATAAATATATAATGCCCTGGATGCTATCGATGGGCTTTTTTGATGCGGAATGGAAAACAAAAAAAAATATTCGTTGGGCGATTGGCGTTGGAGTTGCAGAAACACATTGCATCAAGGATATGAAAATGTGGTTCATGAGTTCAAAGAAACATCACCAGCATGGCGATTGTAAAGAAATGAGTCCTTCGCTCATCCATGTGTTTGGTACCATGCAAGGAAGTGTGTCTATTCCGATTTCAAAAAGATTTACGTTGAAGCCGGAGGTAGTGTTCGTGTTCAACGAGAATGGACTTATAAAGCGCGGGGAGTTTAAAGTTGTTCCAATCAATCCTTATATAAGCGTAGTGTATTCCTTCTAAGCAGGAGTGTTGTTGATTCCAAACTCATTTATATTTTCAGACGGGATTGGACGAATCTACTGACTCGTTATAACTTAGTACTTTCATATTTTGGAGAGTCAGCAAATTCGAGACAAGCCATTATGCCAAACTACATACACGTGTTATCCATTCTCTCTGCATGCCTGATCCTGGGCTGCAAAGAACCTGTGTCGCATATTATCACCGTTACCGGCCCTGTTGCTGTGGCAGACATGGGCATCACTCTTCCCCACGAGCATATCATGGTAGATTTCATTGGAGCCGATTCCATCAGGCCCGGTCGTTACCATGCCGATAGTGTTGTTGCGAAGGCGCTGCCGTTTCTGCTGGAATTGAAAATGACCGGCTGCCAAACATTAATCGACTGCACGCCCAATTATCTGGGCCGTGATGTAAGCATTTTAAAACGCCTTTCCCGCGAAAGCGGAATGAACATAATAACGAACACCGGCTATTATGGAGCGGCTGGCCAGAAATATTTACCTCCACAGGTATTCACCGAGAGTGCAGAACAATTGGCCGACCGGTGGATAAATGAATATAAGCACGGAATTGATGGCACCAGCATAAAACCAGGATTCATCAAGTTGGGTGCTGATGCAGGCCCGCTGACCGAAGAACAGAAAAAAATTATGAAGGCAGGTGCTATTACACACCTTCAAACAGGCCTTACTATAGCTGTACACAGCGGAGACGGAAATGCAGCACGCGAAGCATTGGAAATATTCACGGCTGAAGGCCTGGCACCGGAAGCATTCGTTTGGGTTCACGCTCAAAATGAAAAGAACTTCGATGTATATAAAGAGATGGCTAATAAAGGTGTGTGGGTAGAATTTGATGGTGTAAGCACGGAAGATATTGATCGATATGTGAGTCTGCTAAAATTTATGAAGGAACAAAACCTACTGCACCGTACGCTCATTTCACAGGATGCAGGATGGTATCACGTTGGTGAAAGTGGCGGTGGAAAGTTCAATCCTTTTACCACAGTTTTTACCGAATTTATTCCTGCGTTGCGGAAGGAAGGATTTACAGAGGATGAAATAGAATTGTTGATTCGAAAAAATACTGCCGAGGCTTTTGCTGTTAGGATCAGAAAATTTGAAGATTAACGGGAACTCTCCGAAAGACAACTAAATAATAAGTTAAGCGCCATCACTCTTGCTCATCGCCTTACGCGCTTGTGCCTCGACAAGGGGAATAAGTATTGCCATAAGCAGCCATGATATAAAGGGAACGACCAGATACACTGCAGCTGGCTTTGCTATTGGCGAAATGAATGAAATACTGTATGTAATCAAAGAACCAAATGTCACCACCAGCATCAGGACGTAGATCACCACATGAGTTAAAGGCGACCAACGTTTTGTCATCCTGCTAGCTGCCCAAAGCGCTACGAAAGGGGAGAGCACCCAGCCAGTAAAAAGTGCCATCAGGATTATAGACCTATTGTGCCGGCCTGTATAAAACATGAGACTGAGTGAGGCAATAGCACCAACCAACATCACTATCAAAGCGATGGAACGCAGAAGGCCAATAGACTTATAATTCATTATATGGGCATTGCTTTCAGTATGTAAATCGATGCTCGACCAGGCATGACTCGGGCACCAGTATCGAGCCCAAAGTAAGTTTCAAATTTTATAATGGATAAATTCTTATAGGATAGTCAGCATATCCATCCGAATAAATAAAACTAACTCATTTTTTGTACCACTTGAAATCATTATAATAGCAAGCCAGTGTTTTGTTGTTAGATTTCATCCAGTCTAAATAGAGATCATTAAAGTAAAACTTAATTGGCTGCAATGACAACAATCGGATTTCCGGGTGGCCAGGATAGATAGTCGTTTCCTTTACATCGAACAAAACAATGGTGTTCTCTCCATCAGGCGTTAGCTTAATTAAAAATCTGCCGTTCGTTCCTTCTCCTCTTTTCAAATACACATCCAACGTAAACCATTTATTAAAGGGAACAGGAACAGTTTTGTTTTCATGCGCCCAAATCGCATCACCTTCAACCGCAGCAGGCTGCATTGTTTCTGCTTGAGCAAGCCAGAATAATTCAGTCCCTGAAGTTTCCTTTCTCAGGTTTAAATTCCAGCGGGCAGAGCCGGCACCGTCTCCGTCCCAGGTGTCAACATGGTCATTCCAGGCCTCATAAATTACAAACCAGGAAATGTTGCCAGGATAGTTTTTTAGAAAAGCAACATCCTCATCGATCAGCATTCGTATGGATGTATGATAGACATCAAGCACTACACCATCGTTGAACAAAAAGGTTGCCTGTGCTCTTGTTGTGCCAGAAACGTTCGGGTCATCATCCAAAACAACAGAACGCAAAACTTTTTCACTCACATCGAACGGGTTGGTTGTTATTTCTTCAAAGGCATAGGCAATGCCTCCCTGGTTGTTGAATTCAAATTGATTAACCAACTCATGATTTTGCAGGCTGGGCCATCCTTCAAATTTCAATGTGCCACCAACATTAACTACCGAAACGCTGTCCATGCCACCTCTGAAGTAAAGGGCCGGCTCCGACTCTCCTGATTCAGAGCATGATGTGTTTATCATGATCACTAGTAAAATAAAAAACGCTGCTCCTTTCATAGTGATGTGGTTTATTATTGCTTATCAAAGGACTAAAATGCAAAAAAATCAGGAGAATTTTGGAATTATATATTTATTTTTCCTTGGTTGGTATTTTTTGAATTAAGGATAATTGGAGTCAGCAGCGTATTCATCAGTCACGCTGTCGCTGGAAAATGAAGTCATCATTTTTTATTTAATAAACCATGGATAGCTCCACAACTTCCCTTTCAGGAGAAGCCGACAGGACGGAGGGCAGTCTAGTTTATTCCGGGCTTAATGATCTGACTGGCGTGATCTTTAGTATCCACTTTATCGATGATCCTGGTGATTACTCCCTTTTCATCTATAACAAATGTGGTGCGCGCTGTGCCCCAGTATTTCTTTCCCTCACGTTCCTTTTCAATCCAAACACCATATTTTTGGTTGATTGATTTATCGGTATCGGCTATAAGCGAAAAGGGCAACGAATACTTGGTCTTGAAATTTTTGTGCGATGCTTCGTCATCACTGCTTACGCCCAATATTTCATAACCTTCTGCAGCTAAGAGTTCTTTATTGTCCCTCAGGTTGCAAGCTTCTGCCGTGCAACCAGGCGTGTCATCTTTCGGATAGAAGTATAAAATCACTTTTTTGCCCTTGAATTGCTGAAGCCCAATTACATTTCCATCCTGATCCTTCCCGGAAAAATCAGGGGCCGTATCACCTACCTTCAATTTGACTTGCGCTAACATACCAACAGAAATTAAAGAAAACAGAGAGATAAATATAACTGCATTTGAGTTCATGACTGTATTATGTTTACCGTTATGCATGCAAGGTAACAAGTTCAATACTAATAAGAAATCGATAATCATTCCATCTTGATTGCCTCGCCTTTTTGGTGTTCTTCACCAACAAAGCCCGCTCTTTGTTTGATCACGTTGATTGCTTGCGATTCTTAAAACCTTCAGTTTAAGGTGAACCAGTAGGCTCGTTGGTGAAGAACACCAACGAGGGTGGGAGAGGGTGGGACTCGACAGCAGCCCAAATCTTTTTTAGTTTTCGTCTCAACTAATCAAAAACGTTTCCTAAATTTCTAATAAAGATAAGCGGCCGTAATCATGAAAAAAATCATCATCATTTTGGTAATTGTGACATTCAGTTGCAACGGACCAAAAAACCAAACAGAGAATAGCATTGATTCAACAGTTGTTGATGTAGATTCAATCTCTCAAACACAGGTTGTTGACACAAAAGCACCTAATCCTGCACCACCACAAATGGTGTTTGGTGTTCCGGTGAATGACCTTCTTGAAAAAATACAATTTCCAAAGCAATCCTGCCTGACTGATGAGCCTTCAGATTCCATAGCGTATTCAATTTTGTCGAGCCAAGTTGTTGAAGGCAACTATACTGATGTGAAGGCGGCCTGTGTTTATGCTGGCACCAAGATTTTCAGCGTGCAATATCAGCCAAATGAAATAAGGCTTGACGGAGGTCAGGAAGTTGATATTGGTGATCTGGTGTATTACAACCAATACAGCTTTTATTCTGTCGCTCTACAGGAGGGTTCCGCTGCCATTACGAATATTCTAACCGGAGGGGCCTCGTGTGCCCATTATGGCTTTGAGGCCAGCATAACCGATGCCTACCAGCTGGCAGAAGGTTGCCAGACGATGGCAATAGAATACACCACCGAAGGAGGAAATGAACTACCCTGGAAAAAGAAAAACCTGGCATTTTTTCTATTAGATAATGGGGAATTCAAAAATGTTCTGTCTGTAGACCTGGAGGATACCTTCACGATGATGAATTTTGGAGGAGGGCCGCATCATCCAATTGAGCAACTTTATGAAATCGAAATCCTGGGATCAAAAACTTTTGATCTACAGGATGTTAAAGTTACAAGTCAAAGCACCTCCAGCTATGAAATATATAGATTTGACGGAATACAATATACTTCTAAGTGACCTGGCAATATTTAGTTGTCAAGCATCGTCTCTCGAAGAGGACGATGCCGCGCTTGGCGCAAGTGTTTAGCGCTGGGTTTTGGGCGGCTCACTTGTGCCTTCATATACCACCAGCCCTAAATAAATCCATTTTTAAGTTGTTTGGAAAGAAGAAGGGCACAAGTCTCGCGCATGCCAACGCACGGCCGGAAGACTTGCGCCAAGTGGGGGCATGCCAACGCACGGCTGGAAACTTGCAACGGATAGCCCGGTGGCGCGCCTCGTGCCAGGCCGCAAAATAGGATTTCAAATAACCGGATTGCTTCGTCATCCAGCGCTCATGCTTCCGCCATTCCTCGCAATGACGGTTTCAAATTAGGGGGATTGATTCGGGCGAACCGCCTGCGCAATGACGGTTTCAAATTAAGTGCTGTATTGATGACGAATGTCATTGCAATTGGAGTTTCTATAGATGAAACTTTACTGCGTATTTAGGAAGGGATTTATCAAACTTATTAAAAACAAAACAATGAAAACGGGAATGTTTAAGTATTTGACCCATGAAGTTGAGTACGTAGGTATTGCCACGCTTGCCGTAATTGTTCTAAGTGTAATGGTGTTTCCAATATTCCTCGCCTTTTTGCCCTTGGTGATCATTATTGGATGCACCATGGTGTGGCGTCTGGACCATACCAGGAACAAACCGCAAAAGTCCTGAGTGCTCAGGCTTTAAAAGGAGTGGCTATTGGCCACTCCTTTTTTTTATGAGAGGCGAACCGAACTCACCATGCCGATCTGAATTAATAAGTAATTCAATGATCTTTAGCAGAACGTATTAGGTAAAACTCCCCTCTCCTTCGGAGAGGGGTTGGGGTGAGGCCCTATTCCTTCTTACCCATTCCCAGCACTACTCCAACAATACCACCCAGCACTCCGCCAAAAACGGTCGAAACAATAATATCAACACACACCAGGGTAAGGTTCATCAGATTGTAGAAAGAATACATGGCCGTGTCGAATGAGGCAGCAATCAGAAAGTAAATGATCATGCCGTTGGTGAAACCTGCTCCAAAAGTTTTCACGTTGGCCCATTTGCTGAAGATAAATGCAACCAGCACCGAACTGAATAACCCGCTCAGGAAAATGAAAATCATGTCGGGCATGGGCAATTTCATCAGGCCTTCATACGAGGTTGTGTTTGCGGTATAGAAGTCCATCAGCAACATGCCGAAGACTAGCCATCCGCCAAGAAAAGAAAAAACAGCGCCCGCGAGGGCTGCGAGTAATGCTTTTGTGGTCATAATAGTTTGGGTTTAGGTTTGGAGAGGTAACCTAATCAACTCATCGATCAAAAAAAAGAGAAATTATTTGAGATTACATTACTGGGAATAAACGCGGTAACCCAAACAAAAGAAAGTTGCTGAATAAACGATATGTGTGGTTGTGTTTGATCGCTTTTGTTTTAGGCCTTCCGTTCTCGTGCTACATTATGAGCAAAGCACTTATTTGTGTTTAAGTACCGGACTCCTTTTTATTGTTTTAACTTGAACTGGTTCAGATGGGATATTGGTTATAACCCGACTACCCGAGGCCGGGATGGTTATCGGGCTGGAAAAGTTAGTCCAACTGGTGCCTATTCTTTCAAAAGTTTGAACCACCTGAGTCGTGCTTATATCATCCCATTTGTTAATATTAGCTAATGTGTATCGGCCAGTAAATGAAAGCCAATTTGCCTGAGGTTCAATTTCACCGTTATCCAGTTCAATGAAAGCGACCGTAAAATCCAGGGGATCGGCAATTCCATCATAGTATGTATAGCTCATTCCGTAAGCAGCATCTCCAATTACCTCTGGTATGAAAGCGATTTCCGGGAAGCCATTAACAGAGCCCGTTAGAATGCCTTCCCACGTAGAAGTTGTTGCACCAATCCGAACTAATAAATCCATATCAACTGTTGCAGAGGGCCAGGAAAGTCGAATTATCAATCCGTCTTCTTGTTGAAGTGTGATTTCGGTTTCATCATCCCTGGTTAATTCAACTTTGTCACTGTCTACATCGATTAATGAAATTTCAATTGTTTCATCATCCTCCAATTCAAAATCAGTATAAAGTTGTATCTGAATAATCCCAACAGTCTCGCCTTTGTCAATATCAATTTCTCCATAGTCGCTTAAATCCTCAATGATCATGTAATCAGCTGGACTGTTTTGGGTTGCCGTTTCTTCATCCTGAGCTGTTCCATTCAATTCATACTCAGCGGTAAAATCCTCTGTGGCTGGTTTATCAAGCTTCACTTGTATTTCAATAATATCATCTGCTTCATTATAGGTTATACTGGATTCAGCAAAAGACAACTTGGCTTTTGCAGGTGGCTCGTCATCTTTGCATGATGATATCGCGGTCATGAACAAGATGACGGCAAGGTTCATTAAAACTACACCGATGTATCTGCGCATAAAAAATAATTTAAAGTTGTTTAAAGATAGTAAAAATTAATTTTTCCTGGTTTCGGAAAATGACGGAATAAATAAGCTCTTTAAGTTATTGGATTGAAACCCATTTTCTCACCATTTTCTTATTGCCAATTTTAATTTGAACGATGTACAACCCTGGAGCAACATTATCCGCCTCGATAAATTCATCAAAGATAAGTCCAGCCTTCTCTTTTCGGATTATTAAAGGCATTGTTGAGCCCATCATATTAATTACTTTAATCTCAACAGGGCCGGAACTTGTGTTTGCAAAGTGTACCCTGAAACTTTTATGGCCCGGATTGGGGTAGATATTGAACTCAGGGGCTATGGTTATTTCCGGAAGGCCGGTGATGTTATCACTCACGTAAACGGTTGTGCTGGCCACAGCATTACAAAGCTCTAACCCGGAACCATTCGTAAAATAGGTTGTTGTTTGTGCGGGATTCACAATCAATTGAGGCCCGGTAAAGTTGGTGACTGATCCATCATCAGAATTCCAAACGAAAATACTGGCGCCCCTCCCGTTCATAATTATCTCCTGGCCAGGATAAGCCAATTGAGTTGATGCTGCCACCTGAACCGATGGGTTCATCCCTACCACCGGCTGAATGTTCATCGTCACATTGGCACCAAAGGCGATAGCCATTGGACTCCATACTCCGTTGGTGTTTTTTATCCATGATGTGGCATCTGTTGCTTCACCATTAGCCGAAGAAACGATAGCTAATGAATCGCCATTGTTTGCCAGTTCAATTCCTACTTGAAAAGGCTTCCCAAAAACAGGAGTTTCGCGATCAAAAACAATTGAGGTAGGCCGGTTATTATCGATGTCGTATTTAATCTGTTTGAATAAAACAACTTTGCGCTCAATAACTGAGCCTGGCGCGTTTTGCGGGCCGCGTGCATTCCAAACCACAAAGTTTACCTGTGCATCTTCTTTAAGTGTATAGGATTTTCCAAACTTGATGTTCAACCCGCTTATGTAAAGATAGCCGCACTCATTTTTAAAAAATTCAGAAAGTCCTTTCGACTTCAGGCTGTTGGTTCCCGTGAGATAACCGGAGAAATTTCCGAAGGAGGAAAGCTTGATCAGCGAAGGGGTATGATCTTCCTTGAAATTATTAAAGTCGCGGCAAATCCCTTCTGATGTAACCAAAATCAGACCTTCAATTTTGAGTGTATCGGAAATGCCGAGTGAATTTTTCGTCCACAGAGAGACATAGTAAATGCCAGGGTTATTGTATTGTATCCTTGGGTTTCGATCGGAAGAAGTAGAGGGTTCACCTCCTTCAAATGTCCAATGCCACTCGTTGGGAAAGTTGGTCGAGAGGTCGGTAAAGTCAACTTTGCTGCCCAGCAGAATGCAACTTGGATTGGCAACATCAAAAGCAGACGTAGGCACATCGGCCACAGGAGGAGAGCAGAGGTTTGCATCGATGAGCGATTTTCTTCTCGGGCTGTTTTGAATCACAACCTGCATTCTGGTTTTCTGGCCTTCGGTGAAAATGTTCATGCATTGATCATCAGAATAGTCCATATAATTCTCAACCATATTTAAACCGCCACACGAAACACGTCCTATCGGGCAGCCAGAACTTGGGCCTGAAGCTGAGGGAGTATCAGGAACAAAATCATCGGCACAATTACCATCTCCCCAGATATGCCGCAGGCCAAGCCAGTGCCCGGTTTCATGACTGAGCGTTCTTCCTTTATTGTAGGGGGCAACCATAACCGGAAAGTTTCCTTTGTCGGTGGAGCCGAAGGATTGGTATCGAACCACAACACCATCGGTAGTGGCGGGGCCTCCGCTTACATTAAGACCCGATAAACCAGATTGATCCGGGAATTGCGCGTAACCAATCAGGTTTGCATCGGTAGCCGCGAACTTCACCGTCCACATATTGTAAAAAAGATTGGCATTCCAGATGGTCGTTGGCTTGAGTTGGTTTTCAATTTGCTCGCGGCTCCAATCACTTCTGCCTCCGTTGTAGCGGTGAATGCCTGGCTCATCCAATGTCTCGCCATTCTGCCCGATGGGAGAGAGGCAAAATTCAATTTCGATATCGGCAGCGATGGGATTGCCGCTCGATCCTCCCGGTGTCCCGGTCAATTTTCTGAAGTCTTCATTTAATACTTCTATCTGCGCCATCACCTGGGCTTCGCTGATGTTGGTGCCCGAGCCAACCGCCTCGCCATTATGAACCACATGCACGATGATGGGCAGGCTAATATGTTGGCTCATTATCCGACCATTTTTTAGTTGAGCCTTTAACTCCGTAATTTTTTGCTGCAGTGCCTCTTCAAAATCTTCCAGCCTGCCGCGTTGCGGAAATTTTGCCCGGCTTATGCTATCCATTTCCATGGTAGCACAATGGGTGTCTTTTAGTCCCTGGCTGTGGCCGATGGTGCAAAACATTAGCAAAACAAAACCCGTCAGAACGCTCGCTTTCATACCTTTAGTTCTCGTCATCCGATTCAAATTTCATCCGGTAACTCTGTGAGCCTGCATCGTTAAAGTATATCTCCAGAACCATGTCGTTTTTATCTATTTCTTTCACCGTGTAGGGAAGAGCAAAATCGGCCAGCAATGGAAAAATAAAATAAAGAGTGGCATTGGCATTAGTAAAAGACCATGTGTCGGTTAGGGTGAACGGATCTTCCGATGGGTCGCATTTATTGGAACCCGTTTTAAACTCAAATTTTCTTTCAGCATCGCGGTAAAAAATATAACGATCATCCGACCAGCACGGGTCATCCAGTTTCCATTCAGGATCACCTTCATTCCGGAAGGCAATGCTTTTCAAGTTCCAGGTCTTGCTTGTTTCGCCACTGAACATCAGAGAATACTCAAATTCAGATGGCTCATTGGTTTCTGTACATGAGATAACAAGGGCAGCCAGGCCAAATAAAAACAGCGGGATATTATTCGCTTTCATTCTGGTTTCAGGGTAATGGTTACTGAATAAGTATTGACCGAATCCTCAAACGTTAAGCTCAGAAATATTTCCCTTGTAACCGGATTCACAGAGCCAACTCCTTCCACATCAATATCGACCGAGAAGAACCCGAAAAATAATTCAACGGTCTGCCTGCGTACTGTAAGAGAATTGTCGCCATTATCAATAAAGTTCAGGGGCACCGGGTCTGCAGCATTAAAAATACCGACATCCCAGTTGGAGATGCGGTAGTTTTCACAGTCCGAACTCGTTATAGCTATATTCCCGGTTGGCGCTGAAAAGGCACCACTTGTGCCCGAGTATATTCCACCTAATATGCAATCATCTAAAATAGAGAGCGTGAATTTTTTTCCGATGCCACCTTCGCCTTGCCCTACTTCAAGTTTAGTAGAATTAACACGGGTGAGAGTAAAAATTATATCCTGTGAACGCAGGATGTTGTTGGCATTGTTGATCAATTGCACTTCGATATAGCCAAAATATTCACCTTCCTGAATAGACACTTTTTCCCTCGTTCCAACAATTTCGTAATCGATGCCTTCGCGGGCGTCTCCGCTAATGGTGTAGGAAATTGCAACATCTTCGGTAAGGGCCGGGCCTGCATTGTGCACTTCAATCTTTATGACTTTACTGTTGCTTTCTTTTTCTGTTAAAGCAATATCCGTAAAGCGAACGTGATACGGCCCGTTGAATATTATCTTTTCTGTTTCGCACGATGAAACGGTTAATATCACCAAGTATATTAAAAAGCTTTTCATTTCAATTATGACCTCACCTCCCGCGAAGCGCGGGACAGGCCCGGCCCCTCTCCAAAAGGAGAGGGGTGCCCTCTTTTGATAATTTCTACCTTGATAACTCATGCTTACATTAAATCCTAAATTGTAAATCTAAAATCGTAAATTTTAATACCCTGGATTCTGATGCCCTGCCAATGCCGGATTGTTCTGAATCTCCCTCTGCGGTATCGGCCACAATTCATATGCATTCTTCCAATTGTCATTGAAAGCGGGCATCACCACAGATGCCCTTCCTGTCCTGACCAAATCATACCATCGATGCCCTTCAAAGGCCAGCTCATAAATTCTTTCCGTTTCAATAATTTGTAGCATCTGAGCTTGCGTTACCGCGCCCACCCGCGGAGTAAATGTTTTAGTTTTAGTTGTTGAATTCCAAATATCTGCACGGGCTCTTAAAATATTAATGTCGGCTCTGGCGCCCGTTACATTGCCCTGGTTAGCTTTTGCCTCCGCACGGATCAAATACATTTCGGCCAGCCGGAAAACAACAACATTATTATTGTCCTGGTCAGCTGTTCCATATTTGGCCACCGACCAGCCGTTGTCTGCACCCACCAAATTACTGATGCTAAAAGAGATGCTGGCAAATCGTTCACCCGATTCATCAGAAGCAAGCGCCAGAATAGTTTGGTTGGATGGAATTATTTCTCTTCTTCCAACAAATAAATTATTCAAACCAATGGTGCCATTGGTGCCGGGGTCGTCATTGATGGTGTAGCCCATTTCAAAGATTGCTTCCTGAGTAAAATCCTTCCTTACAATATTGGTGAAGAGCGTATCGAGTGAATACAGGCCCGAGGCGATTACATCGGAAGAAAAGTCTTCAGCTTCCGACCAGTTTTCCAGATATAGATGATATTTTGCCAGGGCTGCGCGCACGGCAAAATCGCTCGCGAAGCCAGCATTGGCCGGGATTTCCGGAAGTATGCCGAGTGCCTCGTTGTAATCCTCCAGAATAAAATCAAGTACATCGCCTTCCTCAGTCCGGGCAATGTTCCGGTTTGCTTCAATATCCGTTGTCGTTACCAGAGGTACTCCGCCAAAAGTATAAACGGCCATGAAGTAAGCGTAACCCCTTAAGAAATGAGCGGTGGCCAGGACACGGTCGCGGTCGGTGGAGCGAACGCCAGGAACAGTTGGTAATTTTTCAATAATAAAATTGGCGATATAAACGGTGTTGTAAATGCTGGCCCAAAGAGCGGTAGCCGATCCATTGGCCGAAGTAATTTGTTTGGTACCCAGCTCGCGAAAATTGGAGAACGTGCCGTTGTGAATTAACATATCGGCAGTGAAATCGCCTGCGATTACGGCTGAAGGAATAATCGGGCGGAAGGCGGCATATAATCCAATCTCTACATTGGGAACATCTTTGGGTTCGTTTAAGACAATGTCGTCTGTAAGCAGGTCAATAGGTTCAGGTTCGAGAATGTTGGAGCAGGAGGAGAGGAGGGTTGCAGTGATGATGAAATTACAAATTATTGTAAGTGTCTGCCTCTTCCAGGTATTCACCTCACCCCCGGCCCCTCTCCGCCCCGGAGAGGGGAGCAGTGCTTTCATCAACGCACAAAATAACAAAAGAGGGCACCCCTCTCCTCCCGATGTATTTCGGGATCGGAGAGGGGCCGGGCCTGTCCCGCGCTTCGCGGGAGGTGAGGTAACTATTCTCAATTCTCTCATTTCAACGTCACATTTAATCCAACAACTATTGTTCTTACTTGAGGCAGGGTGAAGAAATCAATCCCCTGTGCCGGGGTCGATCCGTCAAGCGTGCTCACCTCAGGATCAGAGCCGGTGTATTTTGTTAATGTCCACAAGTTGGTGGCGTTCAGGTAAACACGGGCATTGCCAATCATAAGTTTGTTTGTGTACTTCACAGGCACATTATATCCGATGCTCAGATTTTTTAACCGCAGATAGGATGCATCTTCCAGCAAGCGGTTGCTGTGGAGGTTATTGAGTGTGCTTCCAAAAACATATTTAGGAATATCGGTTATGTCTCCTTCTTTTTTCCACCTGCGCAGGGCGTCAACCGATTGGTTGTTTTCAATATCACCTCCCATGTTTACGAAAGTTGCCTTGGAAAAATTGAGCACTTTGTTGCCGTATGAAAATTGAAAGAACACCGACAGATCGAAACCCTTGTAAGCAAAGATGTTGGTAATGCCACCAAAAAATTTGGGCTGTGCATTCCCGATTACCATCGCATCCGAATTGTTGATCAACCCATCTTTGTTCCGGTCTTCATAAATGGCGTTGCCGGTGGCAGGGTTCACGCCCAAATAATTCAATCCCCAAAATGTTCCGAGGGGCTGGCCCACTTTAATGATGTTGGTGGCATCAACACCTTCTGCTGAATAGCCGCGGTAAAGCGGAATGGTGTCGGCCAGGAAAAGAAGTTTATTTAAATTCTTTGACACATTCACCCTGGTGGTCCATTTAAACCCGGCCTTATCCATGTTCACTGAAGTAATCCCAAACTCAATACCCTTGTTCTCCATGTCGCCAATGTTATCTAAGATTCCCCCAAAGCCGGTAGTGAGCGGGTAGGGACGCGTAAGCAATAAGTCGGTGGTCTTGTTATAATAGGCATCAAGTGTAGCTTGTAGTTTTTCTTCCCACATACTAATGTCAACACCCATGTTAAGTTCACTGGTGGTTTCCCACTTTATGTTTGGGTTGGGAACATTGTTAGGCGATACACCTGAGCTTCCATTGTACGTAGTCGATCCCCACGTTCCCAAAAAATTAAAGGCGCCTATCCTTTCGTTGCCCGTCAGTCCATAGCTGGCCCGGAGTTTCAGATCGTTGATGGCGGTGGATGTAAAAAACTTTTCTTTGGATATTCTCCACCCAACAGAAATAGCGGGGAAATATCCAAACCTGTTCTTAGGTCCGAAGTTTGATGAACCATCGACACGAAAACCGAGAGTGGCCAAGAAACGATCCTCATAATCGTATCGCGCATCCATAAAAATTGAAAAGAGCCCCGATGGGGGAGACTTGCCTGATGAGCCATTGTCAACAATACCCGCTGAGCCGATGTAGGTAAAATCATCGCTGGGAAATAACCGGCCTTGCACACTTCCTCCAATGGAGAAACTTTGGAACACTTCTGTTCCCAATAAACCACTGAAAGAATGTTTATCGGAAAGTTTTTTGTTGTATGACATCGTCAGGTTGGAAACCACGTTCGTAAATGTTTGCGCTATGAACACGCCATAACCCTGGCCGCCAACGCTGGGCAGAAATCCACCGATGGCCGTTTGCGATGACTCGTACTGATCTTCGGTTACATCATTGTAATCCAGACTCACCTGGCCTTTCACTGTTAAGTTTTCATTGACGAGATAAATACCTTTTAGCCCACCGAGTACTTTTACGGTCAGCACTTCGAAACGTGGAAGGAGCGCTTGCCCAACAGGATTAAAATTGGGGAAGGCCGCATATTGTGTAGAGCCGGGCCCAATCAAAAAACCATTCTCATCGTATGGAACATAATAGGGGAGGCTCTTCACGGCACCGGAGTACACGCCATCCAAAAAATTATCGCCCTTCACCCGCTTGTTGAAACCGCGCGACATGGTCATGTTGGTGCTCAGTGAAAATCGCTGCCCGAATTTTCTGTCGAGGTTTGTGGTAAGGCTCAGCCTCTCGAAACCGTTGTTGAGTTGAACGCCTTCTTCATTGCGGTATGTTCCACTGATATAATAAGAGGTATTGTCATCGCCACCGGAAGCAGAGATCTGATACTGCTGCAGGATTCCAGTGCGAAGAACTTCATCTTGCCAGTCTGTACTCACGGCATCAGTCACTCCTGGAATTAATCCCAGGGCGTCCGGGTTTTGCCCTGCATTTTGAACCGCCTCACGCTGAAGTTCGAGCAGTTGAGTGGAGTTGAGCAAGTCTAATTTATTTGTAGGATCGATTAGGCCACGTTGCACGTCAAAAGTTATTTTGGTCTTGGCATTCTTGCCTCGCTTAGTAGTGATCACTACTACACCATTCGAAGCCCGCGATCCGTAAATCGCTTTCGCGGATGCGTCTTTCAGAATTTGAACCGACTCGATATCATTTGGATTGATGAGCGCAAGGGCGTTATCGGTTTGCCCGCCAAAACTTCTTCCCGAAAGGGTTCCGGTTTCAACCGCAATTCCATCAATAATAAACAGCGGCCTGTTGCTTGCGCTGATGGAGGTGGCCCCTCTGATCCTCACTACAATTCCACCACCCGGTGTGCCCGATGATTGCGTTACCTGAACTCCAGGCGCTTGTCCCTGCAACGCTTGATCAATCCCACTCACTGAAAGATTTTTGAAATTCTCTGCCTTGATGGAAGTGATGGAACCTGTAATATCTTTTTTCTCTATCGATGAATACCCAACAACAATCACCTCACCTAACTCCGTGGGGTTTTCTTCCAGGGTTACAGACATGTTGGTCTGCCCATTGTACGGTATCTCCTGACTTTTGAAACTGATAAATGAAAAAATAAGTACATCACCCGGATTTACGTCAATAGAGAAATTCCCGTCCAGGTCGGTAATGGTTCCAATAGTAGTACCCTTGATGGCGATGTTAACACCCGGCATACCGTTCGGTTCGCTGGCGGCCACCACCTTGCCTGTCAGTTTACTCTGAGAGAAGGCCAACGCAGGAAAAAGGAATACAGTGAGCAGTAAAAGTCTTTTCATCATCACGAATTCTATCTGCCTAAAATTAGAGATTAAACCCTAATTGTCAATTACCCATTTGTACAATAAGGTGACCAGGGAGTTTTGGTGGCAGATACCTTAAATTGGGGAAGATAGAACAGGCCTGCAACAAAATGAAAACTCAAATTTCAATTAGGCCTGATGATCACTGGTAAATTGAAAACCATGCTCTTCTGTGTTTATCGTTTAAACGAACTGTATTCAACCACCCCGTTTTTTTCCGCCCACTTCAGGTAAGCATTTGATAAGCGATTGACCACGTCCGGATTTTCTTTGGCCAGGTCTTTCGTTTCACCCCTGTCATTTTCAATGTCGTAGAGTTCCCACCGGTTGGCCGGATAGTCGGAAACCAGTTTCCAAGTTCCTTCCCTCACAGCCCTGTTACCGGCCCTCTCCCAAAAAATCGGCTCACCTCTGTTTACTTCTGTGGCGATGCCAAATAGAACAGGCAGAAGACTCTTGCCCGCCAAAGGATGCGGAGTGATTCCTTTAAAATTTGTGGGATACTTAACTCCGGCCAGTTCATAAAACGTGGGCGCCAAATCAATCAGGTGCCCGGTTCCGCTTTCAATCCTGCCCGCTTTTATTTTCGATGGAAACCAGGCAATGAAAGGGGTGCATATGCCACCTTCGTGCATATTGTTTTTGTACTGATGCAGGGGGGTGTTGGAGAGATATGACCAGTTTCTTGAAAGATAATCGAACGAACCTGACGAGCCCACCGGGCCGGCATTCTTCATCTCACCGCGCTTCGAGGGATTAGGATTATGATTGCGATTGTCTGAACCGTTGTCGGAAAGAAAGAAGATAATCGTGTTTTGATCTTTCCCCAGCTCTTTCAGTTTGTTAAGTACCAGGCCAACGTTCTGATCCATGTTATCCATCATGGCCGCATAGACTTCCATTTTTGTTTTCCAAAATTGTTGCTCATCGTAGGTGAGTTTTTTCCATTCTGCCACTTCGGGATCACGGGCTGCCACAGTCTGATGGGGAAGCAGGAGATTTTTTTGCCTGAGTTTTTCAATTCTTCTCGCCCGCAGAACATCCCAGCCTTCATCAAATTTTCCTTTGTATTTGGCGATGTCTTCGGGCTTGGCATGCAGGGGCCAATGCGGTGCACTGAAGGCGAGGTAAAGAAAGAACGGTTTGTTTTCTTTGCTTTGTTCAGACAAAAACTCTACGGCATTATTGCCAATCTCATCGGTTAAATAGTAAGAGTCTCTCGTTGGATACTGGCGCACATTATTTTTAAGAAGCGTAACCGGGTACGACTCCAGCCCTAGCGGCAGCGTATCCACATTAAAATAATTGGAAGCTCCCTTCAGTATGCCATAAAATTTATCGAAGCCGCGTTGAATTGGCCATCGAAGGCTGTCATTGCCCACGTGCCATTTGCCCGAGAGCAGCGTGCTATATCCACCGGCCCGAAGTACCTCACCCAGTGTTAAGGATTCATTATTCAAAAATCCCTGATAGGCAGGCAAGCCGAGGTCCTCATCAAAGTAGCCGATGCCCGCTTTGTGAGGGTACTGGCCTGTGAGGAGCGATGCGCGGGTGGTGGCACAAATAGAATTGTTGTAAAACTCCCTGAACATGATCCCCTCGTTGGCAAGCCAGTCAATATTGGGGGTGTTGATTTCCGAACCGTAGCATCCCAGATCGGAATAGCCCATGTCGTCAACCATAATCAGTAAAATGTTGGGGCGATTATCTGGTTTGGATTTTTGTGTTTTGGATTTTTCCTGGGCCAGAGCAACGTGAACGACAAATAACCAAATGCAAATCGCTGTGGCTACTGTCAGGAATTGGGATCGTCTCATCGGATAATTTTAGGAAGGGAAGTTAGGATTCTTTTTGGAATTTCTAATTTTCCGTCTCTGCAGTATCCATTGCGTTGGATTATGAGCGAGGGCAGGGACTCTGCGGCAGTGCAATCTCTTAAACTCTTAAGCAAACCAAAATAGATTTATCTTTCTTCCATGGGAGTTAACATGCCTTACAAAAAGCCAGTGGCCGCAGAGTCCCCGGGGCGGGAGACTTTGCTGAGACAGAACACTCCCGGCTTCCCACCGCACTGCAACCGGGAGAGATTCTCACCCACGCCTTTGGCACATGCCATTGGAGCACCACCTGCCCACATCCAAAGCAATGGCAAGAGCCAAACCCACCCGCGCCAGGTAAGTGATTTATTTTACTAAATTTAGTATTCATATAAATATACCACCAATGAAAATTGCCTTAATTAAAACCGCCTTAATTAAAACAGAAGACATTACCACCGAATTTGCATTGGGTACTAAGAGTAAAAACAGAGAACTCTTGCTAAGCTTATTAAGTGAGCACGGCTCATTTACAATTCAAGACCATAATCTAGAAACAATTTTCGTGAATAGACAAGAATTTATGAGATGGTACGAAAGCAAACTTGACAATGCAGTTATTACCGATATTGACTACGACCAATGCCTTCATTGCATGATTGGGAATAAAGTCATATTGTTTAATCGAGGTAAATTTCCAATACTCTTCAAAGACGATTCGGAACGCTCAAAAACCGGTCTTATGCTTGAATTTAAAGACGGTAAAATTGCTGGCATAAATTTTTGCAGAGTTTTTTTAAATACTACAAACAAAGCTGTCTTTGAATGCAGGGGTGAAAAAGTAAAGGAATTTATTGAACAAGGTTTATCAAAAAATGAAGCTATCAGAAAAGCCATTGCAATTGCGCCTGCTGACTTATTTTGATTTGTATTATTTATGGTGGTAGACTTCCAAAAAAAATAGTTTCAACATTTATGCAGGAAGAAGAAACTAACAACAACACTTCACTTATTATACTAAGTGATAGGCTCGCCAAATCAGCGCATGCCATTCATGTGGTTAATAAATTAATATCAGACAGCAAAAGTCGTTTAAATTTTGAAGGAAAATTATCGTCCATTATTAGTGTGGAGACGGAATTTAGCTATAGTAATGTTGATTTTGATTTCTATAAAAAATATTTAGTGTATTATGATGTGGACTTACGCAAAAATAGCTAAATTGTAAGGGATCACATTTTTTAAACTC
>JAYUHI010000414.1:0-3615 GCA_043767095.1 Bacteroidota bacterium | reverse complement strand
GCTTTCTCCTGGGCAGCGGGTGAAGCAGCCTACATTCCTGTCATGGCCAATCAAGATGCTGCCACCATTCTCGCACCATTCAAAAAAATTCTGAGTGATAGTCAGGTTTCCAAAACCGGCCACAACTTGAAACACTCCGTCATGGTTTTTAGAAAACTTGGATTGCCTTTAAAAGGAAAACTTTTCGATTCATTGCTGGGACATTATCTCATTGAACCGGAAGCCTCACACGACTTGTCGGTGTTAAGCACTCAGTTTGCCGGTTACACATTGATGGAAAATGACCGTGCTGAACAAGAGCGCATGTGCGAACGGGCTGACATTAGTTTGCAAATCAAATCAGCCATGCAGCGCGAGTTAGAACAACGCGGGCATTCGAGGTTGATGGATCGGATTGAAATGCCTCTCGCCCTGGTGCTGGCCGATATGGAATTTGAAGGAGTGAATTTGGATGTTCCGGTTTTGTCGAAGATGTCGGATGAATTGAAAAATGTTTCGGACGAAGTGCAGAAAGAAATTTTTCAATTGGCCGGAATGGAGTTCAATCTCAACTCACCCAAACAATTGGGGGAAGTACTTTTCGATAAACTGGAATTGGTTGACAAGGCCAGAAAAACCAAAACCGGTCAGTACGCCACGGGTGAAGACGTGCTGATGAAGTTGGCGGGGGAACATCCCATCGCCAAAAAGATTCTTGACTTTCGCGAGTTGGATAAACTTCGCTCTACTTACGTGGATGCGCTTCCGCGGATGATCAGCAAAGAAGATGGGCGGGTGCATACCGATTACCGACAGGCAGTTGCGGCCACGGGAAGGTTGAGTTCAAACAATCCCAATCTTCAAAACATCCCAATACGCACAGAGAAGGGAAGACAAGTCCGGAAGGCGTTTATCCCTCGCGGAAAAGATTTTCTCTTCATGTCGGCTGATTATTCTCAAATAGAATTGCGCATTGCAGCCGCTTTCGCGAAAGATCAAACCATGATTGATGCCTTCAAAAACAAGCGCGACATTCACACCACAACAGCCGCAAAAGTTTTTAAGGTGCCTCTCGAACAGGTGACGCCCGACATGAGGCGCAAAGCCAAAGAAGTGAACTTTGGAATTTTATACGGCAGCACCGCTTTCGGTCTTTCTCAGAATCTCAATATTTCAAGAACCGAAGGAGCGGAGATGATTGAATCGTACTTCCGCGAGTTCCCCGGCATCAAACGCTTCATGGATGGTTCCATCAACCAAGCCCGCGAAACTGAATTTGTCGAAACCATTTTAGGGAGGAGGCGATATTTAAGAGACATCAACTCGCGCAACATCACCACCCGCGGCTTTGCCGAGCGCAACGCCATAAATGCACCCATCCAGGGCAGTGCAGCCGACATTATTAAAATTGCCATGCTGCACATTCATTCCTGGCTCACGAAAGAAAAACTAAAAACCAAAATGATTTTGCAGGTGCATGATGAACTCGTTTTCGATTTACATAAAGATGAAGTGAACATCGTAAAACCCAAAGTAATGGAACTGATGCGCAATGCCGTTCAATTAGAAGTGCCGATGGACGTGGAGGTGGGGATTGGAGAGAATTGGTTGGAGGCGCATTGAAATGAGTAGGCAAATAGACAATTGACAATAGGCAAGGCGCACATACTTTATTCAATTTGATTAATTTGCATCATGCCTAATCTGTACGTTATCGCAGGCTGTAATGGTGCCGGAAAAACGACAACATCCTACACGGTGTTGCCTGAAATGCTTAACTGCAAAGAGTTTGTGAATGCCGATGAAATTGCCAGGGGGCTTTCGCCATTCCAGCCGGAAACCGTTTCCTTTCAAGCAGGAAGGATTATGCTGAACCGTATCAAAGAATTGCTGCGTGAAGGAAAAGATTTCGGATTTGAAACAACCTTGTCAACCAAATCATATGTTCCTTTATTAAAGGATGCCAAAGGAAAAGGATATACCATCGTGCTCATTTATTTCTGGCTTGAGTCGGTTGAGCTTGCCAAGAGAAGAGTATTGGAGCGTGTAAACAAGGGAGGACATAATGTTCCTTCGGATATCATAGAGCGGAGATACAACCGGGGTTTGACAAACTTTTTCCATCTCTATCAGGCGTTGGCACAACGATGGATAATCTATGATAATTCAAAAGCCACGCCTTTGCCAATCGCAAAAGGAGAAGGACAAACAATTAGCTATGTTTATAATCCCGATATTTGGACAACAATTTTAAAAGCCCGGAAATGAGCGATATTGATTTAGATAAGACTCTCGATAAAATCACAGAAGGCGTTAAGCTTTCTATTAAACGCCTTATCGACCGCACCAAAAGAGAAGATGGCGAATTGGTGATTGCAAAGGACGGGAAGGTAGTGAGTGTAAGAGCGCGGGATCTAATCGAAGAGTCCGAACAGCCAAGGTGATTTACTGAGGGGACTGAAGTCGTCTGACGACTAATTATCCGGATACTTTAGTTTTTTAATGATTTCGCGCCAGCGAGGCTCCTCATGCAGCGGCTCAAACAACGGATATACTTTCGTCCAATATATTTCTACTTCGCGATCGGCAATGGCTTTCTCCAGATATTTGAAGGCGTTCTCTTTATCGCCCATCACAGCAAAGACCGATGCAGCAAAAAAAGAAGGACTCTGCACGGGAGATTTTTTGCTCATTTCAGTCATCCGGTTCAACAGTTCCTTTGCTTTATTGATTTGGCCTGTTTTAAAATATGCAGTGGCAACTGGGGACAAAACGATAGGTGTCGCAATGCTCTGAAAGGTCGTATCCTTTTCATATTCGCGGATTACTTCGGCATATTCACCTCCATACGTTTTTAACTGGATGAAATTTCTCATGACCTCAACATTTCCCTCAAAAAGGTTTGCAGCGGTCTCAATGGTTTCCATGGCTTTATTCAATTGATTGTTGTAGTAGTATGCTCCGGCAAGGACGGACCATCTTGAGGAGCTTTTTCCATCATCTTGCAAAGCACTTTTGGAAACCTCGAGGGCATCATGCGATCTACCAATCGCCATTAAATATTCTGATAAAAAACCAATAATTCCAGAATTGGACGGACTAAGTTTGAGAACTCTCTGATACTCATTTTCCACAATACTAAAATCCAATTCATAGTATAAATGGATCAATGCCGTGTTGTAGTGTGCCGATACAAGATTCGGATTAAGTTTCAACGCCTTTTGTAAGAGGGGCTTTACTTTGGATAAAACTTCATTGGCATTTAATGAACCTGAATTATCCCCTGCAAAAATCCAATGAAATGCTAAGTGGGAATAAGCCTCAGCGAAACTGGAGTCCATGGAGATCACCTTGTTCAATAACGCCACATTACGGTCAAAGGCTTTGAGGGGATTAGGTTCCTCCCAATAAAAATAAGTGGAAGCCTGTAGATATAAATCATACGCCTCCATATTTTCGGTGGGCGGCTTTTCGATACTTGCTTCAACCTCCCCGCTTATTTTTACTTTCAAAGCCGCTGCCACTGCGTGGGCAATTTCACTTTGAATGGAGAACACATCTTTAAATTCCCTTTCATACGTCTCCGCCCAAAGGTGGGCATCCGTCCGGCCATCAATCAACTGAACTCTTATTCGA
>JAYUHI010000413.1:0-8591 GCA_043767095.1 Bacteroidota bacterium | reverse complement strand
CAATTCCCTTCTATCCATTTGAAAATCAAACTTTTAAAGTGCCAGCTGGATGGCTGATTGAAACCTGCGGATGGAAAGGAAAGCGAGTGGGAAACGTTGGCGTGCATGAACATCAGGCATTAGTGATTGTTAATTACGCGAATGCTAATGGTGAAGAAATTTTTCAGTTGTCGGAACAAATTTTACGTGATGTGGAATCGAAGTTCGGTATAAAGTTGATGCGTGAAGTGAACATGATTGATTGATGTGATGCATCTCAGTGTATGTGTAGTTATGTTATTGTAGAACGAATATGACAAGTGTAAAAAATTTGTCAATTGAAAATTTTTTCGTGAAAATTTTTGAGAATTAAATATTTATTATACCTTTCGACTACGTTTAAATATTATTTAACCTTAAAACATTAAACGCTATGGCAAAAAAACCCGCAAAGAAAGCAGCTAAGAAAAAAGCTGCTAAGAAGAAGAAGTAATCGAGCAACGCTTGATACTTTAAGAAGGGAAGAGATCCAGGATCACTTCCCTTTTTCTTTTTGTGGTTAACATTTTTTTGATCCCTCGTTGAAATCCTGAGAAACTGGAACAACTTCCATCAAATAATAGCCTCTAATAAACATCTCATCACTCGTTTGCATAATTAATTCTCACGGGAGGTTAGAAAATCAACTGCCTGTCAGATAATTTTGTGCAAACAATCATAAAAATGAAAAAACCGGCTACTATTAAAAAGACAACTCCTGCTGCACCTGCTGCTAAGACTGAAGTAAAAAAAGCAACGGTTGATGTTGCTTCGTCAAAAACAGAAAAAGTAAAACCTAAGGCTGCAAAAAAAACGGCCACAAAGGAAAGTTCAATTGACAAAGCCTGTCAACTTGCGCTTGATACGTTGCGCGAACTTAACCTTGATGAAGGGTTGCAGTCGGAAATGCAATGGTGCCTCGGCAGTTACCAGAATGATTTAAACCCTTCCGGATTATATCTTATGGCCAAGCGAGCTCACGCCACCTTTACAGCGGAGCTAGCCAATAAAACTAAAGGAATCACAACCAAGTTGATCACTGACCTCGAAAAAGCAATTGGCAAGAATTAATCAAATCATATGCGTGACGTTTGTCAGCGAACCTGAATAACGTCTGCATTCAATCCCAAACTTGTTTAAGAAATCAACACCTTCATCGGTTGGGAGCCCTTTGTGCTCAGCATATGAGTTCAGGTAGATTACATTTTTAATGCCCATGCTGAAAATAATCCGGGAACATGCCAGGCAGGGTGACAGGGTGAGATAAAGCGTGGCGCCCTCTACGGACGTTTTATTTCTCACTGCATATAGAATGGCGTTCTGTTCAGCATGGATGGCCAGCGAGCAGCCTCCTTTGGAATCGCGGGGGCAGCCACTTTGCGGCCACTCTTCATCGCAATTGTGTGTGCCGCTGGGCGGACCGTTGTATCCTATTGAAATAATGCGCGTGTCCTTGGTTAGCACCGCTCCCACATGCCGCTTGATGCAATGCGACCGCTTGGCCAGGTTAACGGCCAACTCCATATATATGTCATCGAAGTGCGGTCTCTCTATTGAAATCATGGTTCCAAAATAAGGAAAGAAAATCCTTATTTTGCATCGATTATGATATGGATTAAAATCATTTCAATCGGGATGGCTCTGGTTCTTTTGATCCCAAACAATTCCGATGGGCAGGAAGCCGAGAAGAGAATCAGCCCGTTGGCTATGACATCAGTCAAATACAAGGATGCCTATATTAAAATAACATACGGCCAGCCAGCGAAAAAGAAAAGAGAGATATTCGGGAAGCTGGTTCCATATGATCAGGTTTGGCGAACAGGTGCCAATGAAGCAACTGAAATTATCTTTACCCGGGACGTGAACATTCAAGGAAAACCTGTTGCCTCTGGCACCTACAGTTTATTTACCATTCCTAACCCAACTAATTGGACCATCATTCTAAATAAAGAAGTAGGTTTATGGGGTTCCTATAATTACAACCCCAAGTCTGATGTTGAGCGGTGGAACGTACCTGTAAAAAAGTTGGAAGGAAAATCAGTGGAGTGGTTTACGATCCAGTTAGACTCAAAAAACAATATTGCCGATTTGAATTTTTGTTGGGATGATATTTGTGTTACCCTTCCCATTCATTTTAATGAACCAAAACAATGAAAATGAAATCGCTTAATCTTTTAGCTTTAATCCTGAGCGTTGCAACAGGTTTGGCCCAGCCACAACAAGAGAACAGCGAGGAGTTGGAAAAAAGAAACGGGTTTAAATCCATCAGACTGGCCGAATCCATTGACAGCGTTTCGGGCACTTCTTTTAAAAAAGAGTTTAAAGAGAAAGATGAATTTCCCGCCAAATTATACACGGTAAAAGATGACCGGTATAATATGATTGGTGAAGTGAAGGTTAACAACTTAGAATTAAAAACCTATAAAGGCCTGGTTTACGAAATTGTAGTGACGACTGAAAAAGATCAGCGCCTGATGAAAGGCATGGAATTGGCTCTGGGCAAAGCAACTTATAATGTCAGAACCCGCGCCTATCATTGGCGGGCCAATAGTCTTAGCCTTACTTTTATCGGAAATAAAAACTCCATCACATTGATCTACAAATCTTCTACTATGATGAAGATGATGTATGCCGACCGGGGCAAGAAGATTGAGAAGATTGCAGATGATTTTTAAATTCGCTTAAAAATAAAAGGTTCTATTGGGAATTTTGTGAAAGGAAATCTGAACCACATAGTTACATAGGCACATAGAAATCCACACATAGGTTAAAGTGCCAAAACTACCGTGCCTGTCCGGCAGGCAGGTGTGAAAACCTATGTGCCTATGTTTCTATTGTGGTTCAATATTCGAGACGTACAACGAAGTGGTCAAAGTCTCACAAAAATCCGTGTATAACTAAATAAAAAAGCCAACGCGATTGCATTGGCTTTTAAAATTTTTTAGGCTAACAAAGACCCTCTCACATCCCTTTCTTCTCTTGCTTTCCAACCACAATCTGAGGCAGGTCTTTTACCTTTTCATTGATCCCAGAAATATCTTCGGACAGAATTTTCTCAAGAATGGCTTTGGCATCAGAAACTTCTTTTTCCAATTCCTTTAATCGTCCCAATTGCTGAGAGGTTGGTTTAGCCACCGGATCATCAACCGTAAACATGAGCGACTGGAGTTCCTCCCTGAGCCTGGGCTTCGAACGATAGCCCATAGCTGGCGGTGGTCTGCGCAGAACATCATCAAGGAATGCTTTTATTTTCTTCACGGTTTCATTTACCTGATCGCCTGTGGCTTTGTCACCGACAGTTTTTAACTTTTTGGATAATTCATCCAATTGTTTCAGGATGGATTCTGAATCATTGATCATTTTGTTGGCTTCCGAAAGCATGTCGCGCAAAGCAAGCGCGGTGGTATTTTTTTGAATCAAATCTTCGGCTGGAACAATAATCCGCGGATCAGCCCTCACCGAAAATGGTAATTCAATTATTTGCCCGTTGGCAGAAAGTTTAGCCGTATAATTTCCCGGAGCCACCATCGGGCCAAAACCACCCTGACCAAAGAAACCACCGCCACCGCCAGCTCCACCACCACCCGCAACTGGAGTTGCGCCTGTGTTGCGCAGGTTCCAGACAATCCGGTTCATGCCGGCTTTAGCAGTGGAGTCTTTCCAGGTCCGAACCATTTTAGCTGAAGCATCTGAAATGGTTATCTCTACCTTCTCTTTTTCTTTCAAATCATTCTTTAAATAGAAATTAAAGTAAGCGCCATAATCCGGATTTTTGGCCCGGTAGGTTTTGTCACCTAAGTTTTCTAATTGATCGTACATATTCCATAGTGTGGCTGCCTTAACTGGAAACCCATGAAGTTCCTTGTTCATTAAGTTGGCATCGATTTCCTCTAACCATCGAGCATCATCTAAAATCCAAACACCCCTGCCGTGAGTTGCAGCTATCAAATCGCGATCGCGCTTTTGAATGCGCAAATCTCTCACGGATACAGGCGGCATGTTGTTGTTGATTTTACTCCACGACTTTCCTTTGTCATGCGATGCATAGATGCCATGCTCTAATCCTGCGTAAAGCAAATTGGCATTGTGCGGATCTTGCCTCACCACGTAAACCCAATCTATTGGAAGTCCGGTGCTGATCTTCGTCCAGGTTTTGCCGAAGTCGGTAGTCATGAATGCATAAGCATTGTAGTCATCCATTCGGTGCTGGTCAACAGCCACGAAGGCTGTGCCTGCATCATGCTCAGACGCATGAATTTTTGAAACCCATGAAAATGCAGGCAAGCCAACAATGCTATTTTTCACATTCGCCCAGGTCTTTCCACCATCTTGTGTAACCTGGATGTTCCCGTCATCTGTGCCCACCCAAATCACATCTTTTTTAACGGGCGACTCTGCAATCGTTAAAATAGTACAATGAAATTCAGCAGCTGTGTTGTCCTGATAAATTTCACCGCCTGATGTTAGTTGCTTTGATTTATCGTTGGTGGTAAGGTCGCCACTGATCTCCTCCCACGAGTGACCTTTGTCGCGGCTACGGAACAAAACATTGCCCCCGATGTAAACCGTGTTGCCATCGTTGGGAGAAACATGGATGGGAGAATCCCAATTAAAGCGATACTTGTGTTTGTCAACAGCATCACCAGCCGAACCGGTTTTGTTTGGATAAGGATGAATGTTGCGCACGTTGCCGGTTCTGGTATCAACATGGAAAGGCACACCGCCCTGGAGGTTGGCATAAATTTCATGCTCACTTCCGGGAATAGGCACGGCATAATATCCATCGCCACCGGCTAAGGCCTTCCAGTGCCTCTTCAAGATGCCCGCGCTCAACAATGAGTTACTTGGCCCCGCCCATGTTCCGTTGTCCTGTAAGCCTCCATACACGTTGTAGGGCTCAACATTATCGACAAACAATTGATAGAATTGCGAGAGCTCAACATTATTAATGATGTCCCAGGTTTTCCCTGCGTCCCAACTGATTTGAAAGCCTCCATCACTCCCGCTTAATACACGACCGGAATTTTTAGGATCAATCCACAACGCCTGGTGATCGCCATGCACTCCTTGAGCTATGTTGGTGAAAGTCTTTCCGCCATCTGTAGATTTACTCAAGCCACCCGAAAGGGTATAGACATGATCAGGATTGTTTGGATCGGCACGCAGATCAGCATAATAAAATGGCCTGAAGTTTAACTGGCGATTCTCGTTCACCATTTTCCAGTTTGCCCCGCGATCTTCAGAACGGAAGAGCGTACCACCATCCTTAAATTCAGTGATGAGATACACCACATTCGGCTGACTTTGGGCCACACTCACACCAATGCGCGCCATCGGTTTGTTGGGCAGACCATTTTGATGGGAGATTTTCGTCCATGTGTCTCCGCCATCCATAGATTTATACAACGCAGTCTTCTCACCACTGTCATCGAAGCGCCAGGGTTTCCTGCGATGCGTCCACATGCCGGCATACATCACACGAGGGTTACTCATTTCGATTGCTAAATCCGAGCAGCCGGTATTGTCATCTATGAACAATGCTTTCTTCCAGGTTTTGCCGCCATCTTTTGTTTGATAAACTCCGCGATCAGGATTAGGTCCCCATTCGCGACCCAACGCGCACACACAGGCAACATCGGGATTAGAGGGATGGACAATGATGCGTTTAATGCGATCCGTTTTTTCTAAACCCAAGTGGGTCCAGGTTTTTCCTCCATCGAGCGAACGATAAACTCCATTTCCATAACCCACACTGTTGCGCGGATCGCCTTCGCCAGAGCCAAGCCATATCACTTCTTTATCAGATGGAGCGACAACAATAGCGCCAACGCTGTAGGCCTTTTGATCGGTGAAGAGCGCTTCGAAAGTCACACCTCCGTTGGTGGTTTTGAACACCCCACCATCGGCACCAGCAACATAAAAAGTTGTTGGGTCACCGGGAATGCCGGCAATATCCGTTACGCGGCCTCCCATATTAGCCGGCCCGATAGGTCGCCACTTCATATTTTTGATAGCTTTTTCTGTGGCATTCTGTGCCAGCAGGGAGGCGGCAAGAACAGAAGCAAAGACAAACATCAATACAGGCTTAATCAATTTCATAGATGGATTGGTTTAGATTGGTGGATGTTAGTTAAAGAAGAAATCAGAATCTCACAACGGATTTTTGAAGGGTGGAGGAAGGGTATTCCGGATTTCTAAATTAAAGATTTCAAATTTCCATGTCAGACCTTTTCATAACTCTTAAAAATCAATAATGTTATTCTGTTAAGAATTGAAATCGTGCATATTCAAATTATAGAAGCTATGGACATGATTTAAATCATTTATCTATTACTCTTGTTTAGCTAATTATGTACACCATAAACACTAAACTTTAATCATTATGACTACTATTATACTTTCTCGTTCGGTTCAAATATGGAGGGTTGTGCAATTCCTGGTTTGGCTGGTTGGGCTTGCCATCATTTTCTATTTGATTTTCATCCCTACCCTGGGTATCGATTTGGTATGGAACGTATTAATTCCGGTTGCCCCTGCTCTATTGGTTATTGCCACAGGTATCTGGAGAAATGTTTGCCCCCTGGGGTTTACCTCCCTATTGCCCTCCCGTTTAGGATTTTCAAAAAAAATTAAACTGTCCGAAAAGACAGTATCAAAGTTTAATTTAATTGGGGTTATCGCCCTGTTGCTCATCGTTCCATTGCGGCATGTAATACTCAATACAAGCGGATTGGCTACCGGCATAACCCTCATGTCTTTAGGGCTGATCGTGTTTTTGGTTGGATTTTTTTTCGAATCAAAAAGCGGTTGGTGTTCGGGCCTATGCCCGGTTCATCCGGTTGAAAAACTATATGGTTCAAAAGTCTTTTTCTCCATACCTAACGCTAACTGCGTGGAGTGCTTTAAATGCGTAACACCCTGCCCTGACTCAACTCCGGGCATCAATCCCTTGTCAAACAAAAATTCTGATTACAGCCGCCTGGCGGGATATATTATGGTTGGGGGATTTCCCGGTTATATCTGGGGTTGGTTCCAGGTACGCGATTATTCAGGCATGGAAGGCCTGACCAATCTTCCGCTCATTTATGGATATCCTTTTATTGGTTTGCTTGTTTCTTTAATCCTGTTTTGGATGGTAACTAAAGTATTTTCAAAAATTGAAAATGGAACCATCATTAATATTTTCGCAGCCCTTGCTGTTTCGTGCTATTATTGGTTTCGGATACCCAATTTGTTTGGGTTTGGATTTTTTCCTGCTGATGGAATGCTCTTCGATTTAAAAGGAACCTTGCCGGAAGCAATCATTTGGACCGCAAAAATAAGCGCAGTACTTTTCTTCTTCTGGTGGCTCGTTATTCGGAATTATAACAATTTTAGCTGGGTAATCCGCCCTGCGTATGCGAAGGCCGACCCTGTTGTAAAAACAAAATTAGTCCCGACAAGAGTTCGGGTTTCGGAACTTGTTGATCTTTGACCGCGAAGCCTGACGAGTTAAAACAGCCTTTCCAAAATCTCCTTAAAAAGTTTAGCAGCCAGCATGGCTGTGATACCGGATGGATCGCGCGTTGGGTTGAACTCAACCAGATCGGCTCCTACCAGGTTGCCTTGAAGGTTTTGAATAATCCTGATGGCTTGGCGCGAGGTTAATCCTCCCGGCTCGTAATGTGATACACCCGGAGCGAAGGCAGGGTCAATGGCATCCATGTCAAAGGAAAGATAGACAGAGCCCTCAATCTTCAATTTCAAATCATCCTTGAAATTCTTCATTTCAATTACCTCCACGCCAAAGCGATTGGCCTGCTCCCGCTGGTGAGCGTTCATAGTTCTGATTCCAATCTGAATCAGCCTATGAATATGCCCGCCTTCGAGGGCGCGGGAAAATGGACTGGCATGAGAGAATGAATTGCCTTCAAAATCATTGTACAAATCGGGGTGGGCATCAATGTGAATAACTGTGAGATTTGGATGAAATTCAGAAACGGCTTTAATGAGTGGGTAAGAAACGGAATGATCGCCACCTAACGAGAAAATTTTGTTGCCTTCGATCAGTAAAGCTTTTGCCTTCTGCTCAATTTGTTCGATAGCCAATTGACCAGAACCCAAATTCAAATTACCCTCATCCATCCACTCTACACTTGGATGAAGGCACACGCCCGATTCAGAAAAATAGTTGGATGATTCAGAATGAAAAGCCTCGCGTATTTTATCAGGCGCCAGGGCCGGCCCTCTTAGGAAGGAAGAGTTTTCATCGAGCGGAATTCCGATAACTGAAACCATGAGCAAAGATTTTGTCAGCCTTTTTTACCATATCTCTTTGCTCTCACAAATTCAACCTCTTTGGTTATCTCGTCTAAGGAAATTGCTTCAGTTCTACTCCTTAACTTATTGAGAAGTCCTTGAAAAGATTGCATTGGGTACTTGCCCATAATTTATATTAGGTTTAAAAGCAGCCAGGTCTTTAATTATTCTCTTTCTCCGAAGAGTCTCCGCCTCGGGACTCTGCGGCTACTCGATTATGGTACTTCAAAGCTAACTCCTATAGAAGAAAGATAAAACTATTTTGATTTACATAA
>JAYUHI010000412.1:0-8613 GCA_043767095.1 Bacteroidota bacterium | reverse complement strand
AAACCAACTTCCTCCTCGCCTACCCCGTCATGATCAGCATGCTCGGCCAGGTAATGACAGGGGTGGCAGATAGCGTGATGGTCGGTTGGATTGGCGCGATACCATTAGCCGCATCATCTTTTGCCAACGTCTTTTTCACGTTGCCTTTGTTCTTTGGCGTTGGTGTCTCCTACGCCATCACACCGCTCGTGGCCGAAGCACACGGAGCTAAAAACACAACCGGCATCATCGAGACGTTACGAAACGGTTTTCTCATCAACATGCTCGTGGGGGTGGCATTGGTAATTTTAATTTTTGCCATCGAGCCAACGCTCTACATGATGAGCCAGCCGCCCGAAGTGGTGACGCTCGCCATCCCCTACTTAAAAATCGTGGGGCTCTCCATCATCCCCACCATGATGTTCCAAACTTTTCGCCAGTTTGCCGAGGGACTCCATCGCACGCGCATGGCCATGGTGATCGTGATCGTGAGTAACCTCATCAACATCGTGCTCAACTATGTTTTGATCTATGGAAAATTCGGCTTCCCCGAAATGGGTTTGAATGGAGCCGGCCTCGCCACCCTCATCGCGCGCATTGTCATGGGCGTGTGGATGGCTGCTTATATTTATTACGGAAAACATTTCACTGAATATCGAACAGGCTTTCCTAAATGGTGGAGAACAATTTTTGGATTGAGTCCGAGGCAGGCCAGCACACGGCCCCCTGACCCCCGAATGGGGAACCCCCACTCGCACTCACCTAATGGCTACTCAACCACTCTCATAAACAAAATGCTGCACATAGGCATTCCTGCCGGAACACAATTCATTTTCGAAGCAGGCGCTTTTGGTTTCTCGGCCGTGATGATGGGCTGGATCGGCACCACCGCGTTAGCCGCGCACCAGATAGCCATCAACCTGGCCACCATCAGTTACATGACCACCAGCGGACTGGGCGCTGCGGCCACCATACGCGTGGCGCACTTCCTCGGTCAGCGCGACATGCCGACACTGCGCAGAGTAGCGTTCCTCATGATCGGCATGGCCGTAGTCATCATGGCGGCCTGGGCAATCCTGTTCATCGTGGGAAAACATTTTCTGCCCGCCCTCTACATCCGCGATGCAGCCGTGCTGCAGATGGCCGCGCCCCTCATGATCATTGCCGGCTTCTTCCAACTCTCCGATGGCATGCAAGTAGTTTGCGCTGGCGCCCTCCGAGGTTTGCAAGATGTTAAGGTTCCCTCGCTCCTCATCTTCGTAGCGTATTGGGTCATCGCCCTGCCGCTGGGTTATTGGCTCGCCTTCCCTCTGGGCTATGGAGCCAACGGCATCTGGATTGGGTTGCTCATCGGCCTCACTGTAACAGCTACTATGATGATTGTGAGATTCAATATTTTGTCGAAGAGAATTTAATTTGAAGTCCGAATGCTGATTTTTGATTTTTGATTTTTGAAGTTGCATCTAACTTCAAAAATCTTAAATCGTTAATCGACATTCGAAAATCCATTTTGCATTATGGATTTAGATAGCCCCTTCGCTGCCACGCAGCCCCCTTACACCCGAAGGGGGAACCGCCACACGCAAGCTCAGGCCGGGCTGTCGGTAGTCGCCAGCCAGACGCACATTCCATTTCGGGCTCTAACAATGCCTCCATCCCTGGCTGAGATTCTCAATACTTTCAAGTTTGCACTTCATAAGAAAGTGTAGAAATTTTTCCAATCTTGTATTCTTAAAGTAAATCAGAATGCGAAGATTACTTACCCTAATAGTGGCTGTTCTGTTCATAAGTTGCACAGAGCAGAATAAGCCTGCAGCAGAAAATACAATCGAAGGTCTTATTAAAAATCAGAATACCACCTACACAGACTCTGGCAAGTCATCATTTGAACTATTCGAACATGGATATAGAACTATTGAAGTTACATATAAACCACTTTACATAAGACAAGACGGGGAAGCCAGCGAGCATTACATGGCAAAAACTACCACCTCAAGCAGTTTCTATAGTGGGGCTATGAAAGCCGAAAGGAAAATAAAGGTCGAGATGACTCTCTTTGACGATCCAACAAAACCCAAAATCATAATTGAAAAAGAGTGTGACGAGTTAAACCTTGAAGAGGAATATTATGAAGTTGTCGTAAGTGGCTGTTGTGGTGCTGAAAATGAATTAGAGTATTACGACTATAACAACCGCTTGATTATTCTGGGAACTACCATCATTATCAATTGCGAAATCCCAAACTCGGATATAAACTTTTATGCCGCTGCGAGTCACGGAATTCAACTCAGCTATGGAAGCGATGATAAATATGTTATTGAATTAGAATTTGATCCAAATATTGAAGACCATTGCGGGCCGCTTCCTATGATGGTTTACTTCGAAAGTCCAAATAAGAATGATCACTTTGATCAGCCAAACATGTATACATTTAGCTCGCTCGATGGAATAAAAGATAAAAGCCAAATCAATGATATCACGTTAAAAGTCGCACATCCATGCAACGAAAAAGTTGACACGTTACGAATACCGATAATCAACGGAAAGCCATTTGGAAAAGACTATCGTCATCAAAAGGCGATGATAAAGATGAAACGATAATCCCAACTCTAGCACGGAAGTCCCTTCCGCGCATTCCAAAGCACTCGTTGCAATGAAATACCAAACCAACTAATTAGTGTCTGTCTCTAAAGTCCATTTTTGCTATTCACTTTTATGGGGCCGGTAGCCGGCCCCTAATGAAAGCGGATATTTTTTCGCCCTTGTGCTATAGGATTTTATCAAAATCACTTTTACAAACAGGTTTTGCGGCAATTTTTGATTCGGTGGGTTATAGTTACCCGTTCTGGCGCAAGCGTCCCTTTGCCCCAACCTGGCGCAAGCGTCCCGCTTGTGCCTTCAATAAACCTAAATGATAACTAAGCACAAGCGAGACGCTTGCGCTAGCAAAAGGTGGCCATCCCCGTACTATGAAAAGCTGTTGATGTAGCGCATTGTTTGCCAACCGTGAGTCTGATGGTCATAATAAACTGTAGCTTCATGGTCAGTATTCCAAATGAAATAAAATGGAAGAGGAAATCACCAAAGAAAAGTTTAAAGAGTTATACTCAAGATATGCTTCGCCTAATAGCGGCTGGACACAGGATTATTGGAATCATTTTTATAAAAACGAGGAAGGAAAAAGATATTTCTTTTCAAAGCCAGAGACACCGGAATCAACAAGTATGTTTATTGTCTCAGAAGGCATCAAACACCGTATGTTTTTTCTAACAGAACAAGCCGAAGAATCATTTTTTGATTTCCCTGGGAATGAGTAATTACTTCGTTTGTTGAACCAATGAAACCCAATCTATAAAGGTTTGGCGCGTTGGCCTGACGGAAAGGCGGGGGTGTGCAGGCATGAGCGGAGAAGCATCTTTCCGTCTTGATCTTTTTGGTTCTTTTTGCATCAAGGCAAAAAGAACAAATCAAACATCAACGAGATGAACTTTGAAAGTTCAGATAAAAAGGATTTCATAGTCCAGGGATCGCCTGCCTTTGCCCAAGCGGCTACGCCCCAACTTGGCGCAAGTCTTCTGGATGTGCGCTGGCAGGAGCGAGACTTGTGCCTTCTTTACTCCAAAAATTTATCTGCAATCACCTCACTAGTCGTAGCGTCTCGCTACGACTAAGTTTATATCAAATCAAATTTTGGTAGAGCGGGACCCTCAACTGGCGGTGGGTCTCCCTGCGACCTAATCAATACAATAAAGAATGGTCGTAGCGGGACGCTACAACCAGAGTTGGGTTCCATATATTTGAATACTCAAAACCATAGATACATTTTTATCAACCAAAACATCCGACCTTGGAAGAGTTTCGAACCAGCATTTTTGAGAAAACGAAGAAAAGAACCAGTAAGCGGATGATTTACAACCTTTCAATTTTTGGGTCCCTGGCTGGCGTTTTTGTTTTATACTCTCCTGCCCTCGTTGGTGTTCTTCACCAACGAGTTTGATTGAATTCTTTTGTCGGTGAAGAACACCGACAAAGGCTGAGCATTTTACTTTGACCTGAAAGCTTTCATGAAATATTATTGAAGCGGGATGAACTGATAATTATTGGGGGTGATATCAATATTCTCTTCTTCATTTAAATATGTTATCCGGACAACTGATTTAATGTTACATACAATAACGTCACCAGGACGGAAAATGGCTCGCCAAACGTTTAAATCTACGAGCTCCGAATTTACAGTCATATTATTCACAAAGTTCACGCCTCTTCTCAAAGAAACGTCCATCAAGCGAATCCGGTACAAGGCATCTTGAGGTACGTTTTCCCTAAAACTTTCATCAGGCTCAACTGAAACTCTTAACTGAGCTAACCCTGTTATCCGGGCGCCTGTTTTTAAATCAATTTCACGCCCTGTCTGATCTTTACAACTAACATAAGGACGGGGGATGCGCTTAACATCAAATGATTCTGTTCCCAAAGTTTTGCCATCATTCATAACCGTAACAGCAACCTTCATTTCAGAAGGCACGATGGTGATTCTGCCAGCTTTCTCTGAGGTAATAATCCGGGCTCCTGTAGCGCTAAACGTGGGGTTATAGTATGTCCCCAAAGCAGGTACTTCAATATTTATCATATTTCCACAGTTTAAAAATAGATTGGGCGCATTGCCTGTAGTAATCCGGATAACCGGCCTGACAACAAAATACTCGACAACATTTTCATAAGATTTGCCCTGCACATCAATTCTTGCCTTAAACGTTTGCCTGGAAAGTCCCGTTGCATCATACGCAGTGGCTGAAGCCAGGAATTTAATTTGACCTTTTTTCATTTTCGTTTTAGGGTCTTCGATAACAGTAATTTTTTGACCGTTATAATACATGTCAGCAGTTTGCCCGGATAAAGATGACGCAATGAAAATGTCTGCCACATATTCATCACCGGCAGCCACCAGGCTAGCCTTGGGTATGACCATGGGAACCAGGTTATTAACTTTTACATTAACCGATGTACTATCGTATGTTGTCGTATCCGGGGCAGGTGCCCGATTGAACTCGCTATCCTGCACGGTTATTTTGTTATTTGAATTTTCCGGGTTTTTTAAAATTGAATACGATGTTACAGCTGCCCCTGAAGCTACTACAAACAGAGGGGCCACTACGGTTATGCCGATTTTGGCGGCCACAGTGGTGCCGATTTTGGCGGCAGCCGTGGACGCCACTTTGCCAATCATGCTTACTGCGAATGTTCCTGTGAAAATGGCGGTTAAAAAAAACGGCTGTGTGAATGGAAAACCGAACAAGTACATCTAACGGTTCGAACGAGTAAGTGCTGTTGTACAAATAGAAAGGCAAGGCAAGCAAGGCAAGCCCGAAAAATGCCAACACGCCATACACTATATTTTTTCTTTTCTGGTCATTCATAGTTCAGGTGTGTAAAGGTGAGAACGACAAACAAGCCCGAAAAACCAAGAAACAACGGAATAATAAGACTTTTCCATATATCTCTTTTCTCAGCATCTGTTCCGAGCCGTTTTAACAGCACAATAAGGAGTGCCAGAATCAATAATAGAAATATCAAAACCTTGTCAACAAAAAGTATGGGATTATTGGGTGACCTTGCTATAACCTGAGTGTAGAAACTGACCGTAAACGAAATGGAAATAAAAACAAGCTCTGGCGCTAGATCATACACTTCATTCATCAAGGCTGCTTTAAAATGTTCGTGCTTGTTGTAGAGTCCTTTCAGAGTAATCCCAAGAAATGTAAACAGGAAAGTGAAAGCATACTCATTGGTAAGAATGGAGTCGATGTCTAGATTCATACACTTCGTTTTTTCTTAAGTAAAACTAAGAAAAGGGGTTTAACGGGTTGAACCGATACTCAATATAATTTTACTGCCAAATATACAATAGCATTTCATAGTCCGGGGATCGCCACAGGCTTCTTCTCACAATCCAACCCTCACGCCCGCGATGACGCTTTAATTTAAACACCTCACTTCGTAGATTGCAATTAACACGCTAGCGTTAAAGCGCACTGGCCTGGTCAGTACTAATCAATTGTATTTGAAATACTATCTTTATTTGATCTTTTACAGACCTAATGAAGAAATTCTCTTACGGACTCCGAAAATGGCTCAGCAGAATTATCCGATTACTGTTCAGGAGAAAAGCAACCCTAACGGAGGTGACAGAAGCTCCCGATATTGCGGCAAGATCTGCTACACCTTTATCATCTCCATCGGGTAATAAACCTTCCGAATTGCCCAAGTGGCTCGCCAAATTACAGAATGAAAGTTGGCAGGCGGAAATGTTGATTTCAGGCGGTGCCTTGGTTGCGCTGTATAGCCTTGAGAATTACTTAACTGAAAATCAATCTTTTTACTACTCAACGAACATTCCTGAGAGAGTCATTGAGTTGGTAACGATACCATTTGGTCTTGCGCTTCCCTTGCTCATGCTTTGTTTCATTTTGCATCTCATTTTGCGGGGCTATTGGATTGGCCTGGTTGGGTTAAATTACTGCTTTCCCTCAGGGATAAAAAAGGAAAGAATAAACTTCAAAGGTCGTTTTGCCGGCTTGTTCAAGACTACCAGCAGCATTGAGTACATTATTAAACTGGATCGGTCATGTAGCATCATGTTTGCCTACTCATTTCTTATTTTTTTCACCCTTTTGGCTTTCATCTTAACTATGGGGGTAATCACTTTTATACTTGGGATTCATGAAGGATCCGGTCTACTGAAATATATTTTTATTGGTTTCAAACTTATCCTCTCACTATTTGGTTTCATCTATCTGGTGGATTTTGTCCTTATCGGGAAATTTAAAAAGATCAAGTACTTTGTTTGGGCATACTATCCCTTTTACCTATTCTATAGCTTAACTACATTCTCCTTCATTTATCGAAGATTGTACTATCACGTGGTGACAAACGTTTCACGATTTACATACTCCCTTCTTTTGCTTGCACCGGTTTTGTATGTGGTACTATTTGGAATGGCATTCGAATCGCAAAGCAAGCCTTTAAATCCTCTAAATAAATTCGGTGTGAATTTTGAAGAAAGCCATGCACCTAAAATTATAGAGATTGATGGAGATTTGATGGAGAGTACGGTCATGAAGGTTAGGTTGATCGAAAATGTTAGGTTTTACGATACACTTCTTGCTATTGCTAAATTTAGAAATTTAGCAGACTCGGTTAAGTCATTTGATGATTTGGTTGATTCAGTACGGTACAAATTATTAAACGAGAACTACGAAATCTACATAAACGGAAAAATTCAAAACAACATCAAATGGATAAACACAACATTTGTTCTTTATGATTTTGATGTTTTCCCTTACCGTCTTCTTTGGGGATGGATTGATTTAGCGGAATTAAGCAGAGGCCAACATGTAATCTCCCTGAAATATAAGTTCAGCAATAAAAAAAATACACAAGTAGGCATTCAGGTGGAATTTAACAAAACCGGCTATCATTTTAACCTGCCGTTTTTTTATGCACCTAAGTAAGTGTTGCTATGAAGTGAGAAACCAACTAATTAAAACCGTCATGCCCGCCTGTCGTAATGAGATGGAGGAAAGCCCCCTCTCTGGCGCAAGCGTCCTGCTTGTGCCTTCAATAAACCTAAATGATAACTAAGCACAAGCGAGACGCTTGCGCTAGTATAAGAGTATCTCAAATTGTCGCCCTATCAATTACCATGATAAATCAGCCTGATCACAATATCGAAACCAAACAACCATATTCCCGCATTCAAACCCCGTCTATGAATCGCTACTCAATCCTTGCGCTTATTCTGTTCGTTGCTGCTTGCGAAAAGCCGGAGGAAAAAAAATCGAAAATATTAACAGAAGGAACCCCGGAATCAGGCGGATTCTCTTCCGCACGCCTCGCACGCCTGGATTCAAACATGAGCAAATGGGTGACTCAAAAATGGATCAACGGAGCCGCGGCCCTCATTGCCCGCAACGGAAAAATTGTTTACTATAAATCATCAGGCTTCAGTGACCTCGATACCAAAACACCGCTGGCAAAAGACGGCATCTTCCGTATCGCCTCACAAACTAAAGCCATCACCAGTGTAGCGGTTATGATGCTGTGGGAAGAAGGAAAATTTTCACTTAAGGATCCTGTTTTCAAATTCATCCCTTCCTTCGCCAATCAACAAGTGTTGGATAAGTTCAATGCTAAAGACACCACCCACACCACCATTCCCGCCAAGCGGCCAATCACCATCCTTGATTTATTGACTCACACCTCGGGCATTAGTTATCCCATCATTGGCACTGCGGAGGCCACGGCTATTTATGCAAAAAGTAATATTCCAGGCGGACTCGGTGTTAAAGATCAAAAACTTTCTGATGCCATGACCCGTCTCGGCACTCTGCCCCTTATGTATCAACCGGGCGAAAAGTGGATGTATGGATTAAACACCGATCTCCTGGGCTATCTGGTTGAAATTTGGTCGGGCATGACGCTGGAGGATTTTTTCTACGAGCGAATTTTTCAGCCGCTTGGCATGGCCGATACTTATTTTAATGTTCCGCAAGAAAAAGCTTCACGGTTGGTGAATTTTTTTCGGGAAGATTCTACCGGTATCAACAAACAAGAGAAGGCTTTTGACGGAGAGCT
>JAYUHI010000411.1:0-20191 GCA_043767095.1 Bacteroidota bacterium | reverse complement strand
TTGGAATACCAGGCGACAAACTTGAAATCATAAACCGGCAATTGTATTTCAATGGCGCAGCCCTGGAAAATCCTGAGCTAATGCAGTATCGGTATTTAGTTGTCGCATCAGATCAAATCAATGACCGCATTTTTGATAAATTTAATCTTAGCCCGGACGAAGATTACTTTTTTGAAGGCCTTGACAACTCCAACCAGGCCATTTATTCCATTCACATGACCAACGATATAGTTCAAGAGTTGAAGGGCCTTCCCTATATTAAATCAATTGAAGTCCTTCCTTCTGATGGCGGCATTTCGAGAACGTACCCTGAATATTCCAACCTTAACTGGACTGGCGACAATTATGGCCCGATTACCATTCCTTCAAAAGGGTTAACTATTTCACTTAATGATTCAACTATAGCCTTCTATGGCAAGATGATTGAACGCTACGAATACAACGAGAATGTGAAGATAGACAGCGGCCGTGTTTCCATTGACGGAAAAGAAATCAAGGAATACACCTTTAAACAAGATTATTATTTCATGATGGGTGATAACCGTCACAACTCCCTCGACTCGCGCTATTGGGGATTTGTTCCAGCCGATCACATTGTTGGCAAAGGATTTTTCATCTGGCTTTCACTTGACAAATACGGAAGCTGGTTTAATAAAATCAGGTGGAGCCGGTTCTTTAAACCGATCAGGTAAGTTGCCTGTTACCAGTTGCCTGTTTCCAGTGAAACATACTCCACATGAAACCGGCAACCGGGAACCTGTAACCAGTTCACCAATCAATCTCCTCCAAACCCATACTCTTCAAATAGCCATTTGCTTTGCTGAAATGTTTGTTCCCAAAAAATCCACGGTCGGCAGAGAACGGTGACGGATGTGGCGATTGCAAAATGTAATGACGAGTTGAGTCGATAAGCAGTGCTTTCTTCTGGGCATAAGCACCCCATAATAAGAAAACAACCTTTTCTCTTTCGGTAGAAATAGTTTTGATAACTGAGTCGGTAAAATTTTCCCATCCTTTGTTTTGATGTGAGCCCGGTGTGGAAGCGCGAACGGTGAGCGTTGCATTCAAAAGTAAAACGCCTTGCTTTGCCCATCGCTCCAAATCGCCATTGTCTGGTATCGGTTTTCCCAAATCTGTCTGAATCTCTTTGAAAATATTAACTAATGAAGGAGGCGTCTTTACTCCCGCCCTAACGGAAAAGCAAAGGCCATTGGCCTGGCCTTCACCATGGTACGGGTCCTGGCCAATAATCACCACCTTTACGTTATCAAATTCGCAACAATCAAATGCCCTAAAAATCTCTTTACCGGGAGGAAATACCGAGTAGTTGGCATATTCGCTTTTTACGAATGCTGTTAATTCGCTGAAGTATGGGCTTTGGAAATCATTTTGGAGTCGGGTTTTCCAGGAACTTGCAATTTTAATGTCGACCATAGGGTTGAAATTCAATAGAATAATAGCCTGTTGCGGCAATGGAAATAAAATAAAAAAATTGATACTTTTGATTGAATGGTAACAGAAATAACAGAAGGCGTTAAAGTTACTGTGGAAACGGAGTATCAGCCGTCTTATTCCAGTCCCAGCCAGTATCATTATGTTTTCACTTACCGGATAGGGATTGAAAACAACAGCGAATTCACCATTCAACTGTTAAAGCGTCAGTGGCACATTCACGATGCGGGCTTCCATCAACGCGAAGTTGAAGGCGATGGTGTGGTTGGCCAGCAGCCGGTTTTGGAACCCGGTCAGTTTCATCAATATGTGAGCGGGTGCAATCTTAAATCGGGCATCGGTAAAATGGTGGGCAGCTACCTGATGGAGCGAGTGGTGGATGGGCTAAAATTTCAGGTGAAAATACCGGAGTTCAACCTGGTGGCGCCTCAACGGTTGAATTGATCCTGCGTGCCTGGCCTCTTTTCTATTCGATCGTACATTACCCACTGGCTTGATGCGGTGGATGATCATTCCGTGCACTCCCCCTTCTTCTTCGAAGTCTTTAATATCGTTCATGATAAAAACCCGGTGTGGGGCGCAGATGAAATTGAAGCGGTGCGTTCCAAACTGCTGAACAACCCATTCCCCATCGAAGTTACCAATCTCGGTTCTGTTGCACCACCACCATCCGGAAAAGAAAAATTATCTGACATTGCTACAAAGAGCCTCACCCCTGCGAAAACCGCCCAGCTCTATGCTCGCATTGTTAAGCACTTCAAACCAGAAACTATCATTGAACTCGGCACTTCGCTCGGCATTACTACTTTGTACCTCGCGTTAAGAAATGAAGTGCAGGTGGTAACGCTGGAAGGAAACAAGGCAGTTGCAGACATCGCCATAACCAATTTTGAATTCTTTGATAAGAAAAACATTTTGGTGGTGCACGGAAACATTGACAAAACGCTAAAAGAAGCGCTCTTCAATATTCGCAAGGTGGATTTTGCTTTGATTGACGCCAACCACCGGTATGAACCAACCATGCGCTATTTCGAATGGATTTCGAAGCGCGTTAAAGAAAATAGCATTGTCATTATCGATGACATCTACCGCTCTGCCGAAATGGCCAAAGCATGGAAGGAGATTAGCCGTCATGAACTGGTTTACGGCAGCATTGATCTTTTCCGGTGCGGCATTCTGTTCTTCGAGCCCTCGCTGGGCAAACAACATTTCGTTTGGGAATTCAATGGAGCCCTGAGTCTTTAGTCTTGAGTGTTAGGAAATACTCAAGACTCAATACTTAGGAACGGTTGAATCTATTTGATCGGCCCAGGCCAGGATGCCACCTTTTAAATTATAGAGATTGGTGAATCCGTGATTCCTTTCCAGCCATTGCACCATGTTGCCGCTACGGCTGCCGCTACGGCATTGCAAAATGACTTTTTTGTCTTTTGAAATTTTATCAACGTTATGCGGAATTTCCGCTTGGGGAATAAGCTCACCGCCCAAATTGCAAAAGTCATATTCGTGCGGCTCGCGCACATCAATCAATTGAAAATCGGATTTCGAATCCTTAAGCTCTTTCAATTCCTGGACGGTAACTTCTTTCATGATTTTTATTTTATATGATTTGAAGTCGTCAAGACCACTTGGAGTGGTCAGACGACATGATGATTTAAGTTTTCTGCTTTTTCTTTTTAGCTGCCGGGAAAAGGATGTTATTTAAAATCAACCTGTAACCAGGGGAGTTGGGGTGCAAGTTTAAATCGGTTGGTTCTTCGTAAACGGTGTGTTGGTAATCCTCCGGGTCGTGGCCGGCATAGAAAGTCCAGAAGCCTTTGCCCAAAACACCATGAATGTATTTGGCCTCTTTGATGTCGCGGTTTTCGCCCATGATTAGGGTTTCAGGTTTCACCAAATGTTTTTTGAATCCTGTTGTTTGCCCAAAGAATCCCTGGATTGTTTGCGTGTGATTTTGGGTGAGCATGGTTGGGATGGGGTCCCACTTGGCCGAAAACTGAAAGAGATGGAAGTAATCGTTGTCCTGCCGAAGACCGCGCTCATACTCTTTATTATCAATGTCGGAGAATTCATATTCAAAGGGGTCGCGCACCAGTGTAAAATCGGTAAAGGCCAAAGCATTGTTGTAGTTCAGTTTTTGCTGAGCGGCCGGGTCGGCCGGGTCTCCATCATACATGGGCGCACAAATGTCAATGCCTTCTGCTGCCAGCGTGATATCGAAACTGTCGGTTGCCGAGCACATCGCAAATAAAAAACCTCCGCCCGCCACAAACTCTTTTATGCGTTTCACAACGGCCAGTTTAAGTTGCGATACTTTGTTGAACCCATGTTTGCGGGCCATGTCTTCGGCTTCCTTTTGTTGTTCAATGTACCAGGGCATATGCTGGTAAGTGCGATAGAATTTTCCATACTGGCCGGTAAAATCTTCGTGGTGCAGGTGAAGCCAATCATATCTGGGCAAATCGTTTCGTAGAACCTCGTCATCGAAAATCACATCGTACGGAATCTCGGCATACGTAAGCACCAGCGTAACGGCATCATCCCACGGTTGTTTTGATTTGGGTGAATACACGGCAATCTTTGGATACTTCTCCAATTTCATGATGTCATAATTCATGGCCGGGCTGGAGATTTCAGTAATGATGTCATTGGCCTTGGCATCGGAAATTACCCTGTAACTCACACCCCGCACCGTCAACTCATTCTGAATATCAGGATGATATTTGCACATGAAACTGCCACCCTGATAATTGAGCAGCCAATCCACCTCCACCTCTTGTTTCAACACCCAATATGCAATTCCGTATGCTTTCAAGTGGTCAACCTGTTGCTCATCCATGGGAATGAACAAATAGTTGGCCCTGGCGCTAAAGGACATTGCGATAGCAATCGGGAGGAAAATGCAGAACAAAAGGCGAATGCGCATCGTTACAGGAGTTGTCACAAAATTATGGAAGTGTGACGACACATAAAGCCTATTAAAGGTAATTTTGATCTCCTTAACCATTATTCCTGGATGAATCTGATTGAAAACATTAAAGAAGGGCTTCGCAGCGTGCAGGCTAACCTGCTTCGTTCTGTGCTCACAGCCCTCATTGTAGCTATTGGGATTATGTCTTTAGTGGGCATTTTAACTGCCATTGATGGCATTGAGGCCTCCGTTACCAGCAGTTTATCATCGCTTGGCGTTAATACATTCGATATAACCTCGAAGGATAACCGCGGGAACAATCAGGAGGGAATAAAAGAAAAAAGCTATCCTCCCTTGCGCTATAATGAAGTGCAGGATTTTATGGAACGCTACTCGCGCCCATCGGCAGTGGCCTTATATGCTTTCCTTTCTTTTTCAACAGAAGTCAGTCATAATTCCCTTAAAACCAATCCTAACATTCGGGTGAGGGGATTGAACACTGAGTACTTTGCCATTCGGGGATTAAATATTGAGCTTGGCCGGGGCTTTTCCGCGATCGAAATGCAATTTGGTTCGCGCGTGGCTGTCATCGGCAAGAAAATCCAGACTTCAATTTATGAAAACAATGAGGACCCCATAGGATCGTACATTACGTTGATGGGCGCACGATTTAAAGTAATTGGTGTGCTGAAGGAGCGGGGCAGCATTAATGGCGATAGTTTTGATAATGCCGTGTACATACCTATTGGTGTTGCGAACCAAATGGCGCAGGGCCGCGGACTTGATTATACTCTTATTGTTGGTGTGCAAGATGTGGCCATGATGGATATTGCCATGGGTGAAGCTACGGGGTTGATGCGGATTATACGCCATGACCAGGTTGGACAGGAAAACTCATTCGATTTGGAGAAGAGCGAAACACTGGCCCAGCAAATGGGAACCATCATTGGCTATTTGCAAGCAGGTGGTTTTGGAGTAGGCTTTATAACTTTGTTGGGTGCCTCTATTGCACTTATGAATATCATGCTGGTTTCCGTTACCGAGCGTACTCGCGAAGTAGGTGTTAGAAAGGCTTTGGGCGCTACTCCCCTTCGCATACGGCAGCAGTTTATTATTGAGGCTATCGTGGTTTGTGTGCTGGGTGGAATTGTGGGAATTGTGTTTGGGATCTTAATTGGTAACGGCATCTCCCGATTGATGAGCATTGAAATCTTCATCATTCCGTGGTTGTGGATGTTCGTTGGGTTTGTGATCTGTGTTGTTGTGGGATTGCTCTCGGGCTATTACCCGGCCTTCAAAGCTTCGAAGCTTGATCCGATTGAGTCGTTGAGGTTTGAGTGATTCTATTTCAAATTCCCCGCGCTGACGGCAGCAACAAAGGTTGCATAACCACTATCGGTCAAAAACTGGATAGACCTCTAAACCTTAGTAGAATAAATGCTGCTTGCCCGTGGAAACCTTATTACCTTATTGGTCTTCAGAATAAGGTAATAAGGTTCATTATCATTATGCATGTATTTCTACTAAGGTTACTTCGAGGGGTACGGCATTTGATATCAGGGAAAAAAACAAAGGGTTATATATAATTCTTAGCTAATACACTTTAGTGGTAGGCGTAATAAAAACATCACGTTCTGCTTTTTGATATTCATTTAGACTGATTTCCACCCGCGTGCCTGGCCTGCTGGTAATGATCATCTCACCCTTATGTTTTTGAACCAGGGTATTGACGAGTTGAATGCCGAACATAAATTTTGGAACATAAGGTGATTTCATCCCGATGCCATTGTCGCCCACACTTAGGAATAGTTTCTTATCGCGCTCCTTAAAAATAATATTGATTTTACTTCTCTCACCGGGAACCGGGGCATATTTAAGGGCATTTGAAATGAGTTCATTCAGCATTAAACCTACAGAAGCTGCTGAATCAGCATCCAGAATAACGGCCTGAGAATCGATTAACACATTCACGGCCCCATCCTTTCCATAGGCATGGACTAAGTAGTCGGATAGCTGATGAATAAATTCAGCCATGCGCACCCCCTGGCCTTTCAAATCCCTAGGTAGCCCCTCAACAATCATCGATAAACACTTGCTGCGGTTACGACTTTCGAGTGAAGTGTCTTCGGGTGTGTTCCCAGCAACAACGGGATTCAGGTTAATTACCCGCGACAGCATGTTGAGGTTGTCGATGATCCGCTTTCTCAATTCCTGCGCAAGGCCAAGGTTATCATTTTTCAACTTCAAGGCATCTTGCTTCTGCTGCTTTCTTTTTTCCTTTGCTTGAATGATTTTCTTGTAGAGGAAGATCATTAATATTATTCCAGCCGCGGCAGCCACTGCTGGAATTAAGATCGACTGCCACCTGGCATCGTGCAACCAGTTTCTAATATCCATTTTTCAATATAATGCCGATATTCAAAAATACCTGCCAGGCGAAAACTATTTTAAATACATTTTTTCATAATATTCCGCGGCCATGCGGTTCGAATCAAAAAAGGGAAGTACATCCTCCATGCTTTGCCTCACAATCTTCATCCACAATTTAGGTTTCTGATAGTACAGTGGAATTACTTTTCCGGTCAGGAGGTTCATGAGATTCTCTGCCTCTAAATCATCTTTTGCTTCGGTGCTGAGTGAATCATCACCGGAAGGAATTATAAAACAATTCTTTTCATCCTTTGAAAATTCGGGAACCCAGCCATCAGAAATCGAAACATTAACGCTTCCGTTCATGGCAGCCGTCATGCCCGATGTGCCCGAAGCTTCATGATACATGCGGGGCGTGTTGAGCCACACATCCGATCCTTTTTTCAGCAAGCCGCTTAATCCCATTTCATAGCCCACCAGCACCGCGCAATTGGCAAACTCTTTTGATTTATAGAATATTTCGTTGAACATGTGCAAGGCGCCATGATCTTGCGGATAAGGTTTACCGGCCCAAATAATCTGCACCGGCATTTCCTTACGGGTAACTAATTCCCGAAAGCGTTCGAAATCCCTCATCAGCAAGTCGGCCCGTTTGTAACCCGCAAACCGTCTGGCCCAAACCAGGGTGAGTACATTTTCATTGAATATCTTACCGGTTTGATTGGCCACTGTTTTAAAGAGCAACCGTTTCATTTCTTTTTTCCGATCGGCCAGCCCCTGGTCATCCCCGTGCTTCCAGCAATTTTCCATCTGGGTATCCATCCAGTACTTTTTGTTTTGTGAATTGGTAATGGAGGTGATGTTGCAAATACCGTCAAAGTCTTCCCACATTTTTCTGGATACTTTTCCATGCAACTCCGAAACGCCATTGGCAATCTTGGCCAAACGGAGGGCCGTGAGTGTGTAATTCAATGATCGATCATTGGGTGCGGCAAACTTTTTTATCACATCATTATCTACACCCTGGAAAAATCCCATAACATCCAGCATGTTGATGGCATGCTCTTCATTGCCCGCTTTCTCCGGTGTATGCGTAGTAAACACTACACGTTTCCTTACCTCCTCTACGTTATTGTTGAATTTTTTCAACAGGTAAAAACAAAGGGGCAGCGCATGGCCTTCGTTCATGTGATAGATTTCAGTTTCCCGGCCAATCAAATCCAGCAATTTGGCCCCGCCTTTTCCTAATAAAATACAAGCAGCAATCCTGGCCGATTCATGATTGTCATATAAACGGTGGCAAATAGTTTGAGCGAGATGGTCGTTTTCCGAAATATCGGTGGAGAGTAAAAAGATTGGGGCCGTATTAAATACTTCTGGTTTTAATAGCATGACTTTCACGTGCACCGGATGATGGTGAATGGTGATGGTGAATGTGATGCCCGTATCGGTTAGAAAAAAATAATCTTTTTGAACGAACCCGGCCCGGAGCGAGCCGTCCATATTTCGCTCCTGGTCATAATACCCGTACTTCCACAGGATGCCTATGCCAATCATATTCTGCTGGAGTTCAAAAGCGCTTCGCATGTGCGATCCCGCCAGAAAACCCAGGCCACCACTGTAAATCTTAAGCGATTGATCGATGGCAAACTCCATCGAGAAATAGGCAACAGGCTTTGAGAATTTCGGATTGAATTTGTATGGAAACAGGTCGGTCAATGAAAACATACGGGGCTGAAGGTTTAAGGAGCGAAAGTAGAAAAAAGTTAATAGTTAAATTGTTCCTGTTCTTGAGTTGGGCTGACAAAAAAAAGCCGCTCGAATTTGAACGGCCTTATTGCTGCTGTATGCTTTGCTTAAAAGCGTTTAGCCACCTCATTCCAGTTTACCACATTCCACCAGGCGGCACAATAATCCGGTCTGCGGTTTTGGTAATTGAGGTAGTAGGCGTGTTCCCAAACATCAAGGCCAAGAACGGGCTCGCCTTTTATATCTGCAACGTCCATCAAGGGATTGTCCTGATTGGGAGTTGACCCAATAACTAATTTTCCTGAGGCATCTTTTACCAGCCATGCCCATCCCGATCCAAACCTTCCGGTGGCCGCTGCATTGAATTTTGTTTTAAACTCATCGAAGCTGGTGAATGCTGCGTTTATTGCATCGGCCAGTTTGCCAGTAGGCGCTCCACCGGCAGAAGGGCCCATGATGGTCCAGAACAGGCTGTGGTTGTAATGGCCACCGCCATTGTTTCTCACCGGCATGGGGTATTTTGAAATATTCTTGCAAATCTCTTCAATACTCAGGCTTGCGCCATCGGTGCCGGCCAGGGCATTATTCAGATTGGTTACATATGCGTTGTGATGTTTACCATGATGTATTTCCATGGTGCGTGCATCAATATGTGGCTCCAATGCATTGGATGCATAAGGAAGTGTTGGTAGGGTAAAGGCCATTGTTTTTATTGTTAGTTGATTATCTCAACAAATATAAGATGGCGGGCCGCATGGTGCAAACACCCAAATTAAGGCTGGTGTTCAACAGTTTTGTAAGTAGGATTTTAAAATGGTATAGATGTATTTTTCTTTCTGTTAGCCCTGAAAGGGCGCAGTATCCAAAACGCAGGGCGAAGCCCTGCGTGGCTAATGGACTTGATTTAAAGCCCTGAAGGGGCGAAATGATTCCGCCCTTTCAGGGCTTGCTATTACTCAGCTATCGGTAACACTGGGCTTCACCCAGTGTTTAATGATGAAGCCCTTTCAGGGCTACACAAAAAATTTCAATTACAAAACTTTCGTGCACCCATGCTGCTTTCAAAATTTGAGCGCCACTTTGTTATAAAATTCCGGATCATAATCTTTCAAAACAGTTTTCAGGCAAAGCAACAAGGTAGGCAAGGAACCATCGCACTGCCTGCGCAGCATGGTGGAAATCATGTTGCCCGGATGACCCAGACATTCTTTAGGGTAATTTTCACCCAAAATTTTCACATACGTTTCGTATGCAAAACTGCCACCATCAAATTCGGGATTGGTGGTAGCTTGCTGAAGAAACCTTTTTGCTTCGGCATCCCAAATAGTTTTTTTTGCCATAATGTCAACGATCACACCAGTCACATCGCGCACATAGTTTTTCATGGTAAGGTTATAGATTTTCTGAAGGCCAATACCTTTGTAAGTACCCGTTGGATTTTGATACAACTTATCGAATGCCGCTTTGAGTGCAATGGCATTATACTGATTAAACGTTAATGGGTTGCCATCATAATCTTTCTGGGCCATTTTAAATTTTCCCTTGATTAAATCCTGGCCGAATAAAGCTTTGTACCGGGCCAGCACTTCGGGGCTATAACCAACATATCCCGTATCTACTGCCGAAAATAAACTGTATGTAATAAACGAAGGATCTGATTCACATTGGGAAGCAGCAAAAACTTTTATATCCTTCCCTTCATATTTATCAAATTCATTAAAAAATACTGTAGAATCTGTTTTATCGTATTGATTGAATAAGGCTCTTAAAAGTGACTCGCGAACACTAACAACCGTGATTGGTTTCAGGATCAGGAATGACGGTAAAATCATTGTGACAACAAGAAAAAGGTAAATTACTTTTTTGGTTTTCATATTTGAAGGAAAGGTTAAGGGTTAAAACTTAAGGTTGACCTGATTGTAAAATGCAGGATCGTAATCTTTCAAAACAGTTTTCAGGCAAAGAAACAACGTAGGCAACGACCCATCGCACTGCCTGCGCAGCATGGTGCCTAACACACGTGCACCATAGTAATCGCCCAGGCATTCCTGCGCAAAATTGACTTTCAACTTTTCAGTGGCTTCCCAACCAAAGGACACACCATCAAATTCAGGGTCGGTGGTAGCTTTCAGCATGTATTGTTTAGCGAGGGCTTCAAACTCGGGTTTCTTGGCCATCACTTTCACAATCACATTGGTCATGTCGCGAACATAGTTTTTCATGGTTAGGTTATACAATTTTTGCAACCCAATTCCCTGAAATGTGCCGGTTGGTTTCTGATAGAGTTTACCAAAGGCAGCGTTGATACCCAGGGCATTGAATTGAGGCCAAACTGCAGGGTTGCCATCGTAATCTTTAGCAGCCATTTTAACGCGGCTCTTGATGATGTCTTGCCCGAACAACGTTTTGAATCGGGTAACTACTTCAGGCCCGTAGTTCGTGTATGAGGTATCAAGCCCAGCAGAAAATGAGTAGGCAATAAAGACCGGACTCTCTCCGCACTTGGGCGCGGCATACACTTGCACCATCTCGTTACCATAGTCCTCTTTCCTCATGAACGCCACTGTGGTGTCTTCATATTGGGTATAGGTGTCGAACAGTGTGTTGAGAAAAGTTTTACGGATGCTGTCTGCAGTTATAGGTTTTGCTGGTAATAAAGTAAGTGAGCATAGTGCAGTGGCAATCAGGCCAATGGTGATGGTAATAGCTGTTTTCATGGTGTCTGTATTTTTAATAAAGCTAACGGATGAAAACAAGTAACCTAATACCTTTCTATTGGTATTTACGCATCAGTACTTTCCGGTATGTTAGCTATGGTTCAGGTTCTATTTTTTTTAGGCATAGGATAGCTGAAAAATTTTACTTCTGAATATATTCCTGTAGGGTTAGCACGTATTCCTCAAAGGCTTTAATTCCTTTTTTAGTTATCACACAAGTAGTTAAAGGTTTTTTGCCACGAAACGATTTTTCAACGGAGATATAGCCGGCACTGGAAAGTTTGTCTAACTGAACGCTAAGATTGCCAGCGGTAGCATTTGTTTTTTCCTTTAGGAAAGTAAACTCTGCCGACTCTACGCTTATCAACAGCGACATAACGGCAAGGCGGAGTTGCGAGTGAAGCAACGGATCCAGTTCACTGAACATGACCTAAACTTCAGATTTCTTGAGAAGGTATCCTGGAACAAGATATCCCAAAACCACAGCTAAGGCGGCAACCAAAAATTGCAATTCCCTATCCACCAGGAAACAAACTATACCCAATCCCCAAAACAAAAGGCCACCGTATTGAAGGGGCTTAAAGCGTAGCATGATACCGGATACAAAGGTGGGAACGGCACACATGGTTATTATTATAGGATTAATCTGCCAGTTGGTTTTCGACCCAAAGGCCGCGAGGATGAAACAGTTTATTCCAAAACCAATCCACATCCACATGCTAATTCGATCGAGTATAGTTGGTGCAATTATGCGTTTGCCTTGTTTCATTCCATATATCATAGAAATAATGGCCGAGGGAATGGTTATGGCAAACATGATAAATGGATCTTCAACCGTGGTAAACTTGATCATTATGAATACCCCCAGGTTGGCTATCGCAATTGTCCATCCCCAGAGGAGATAATAGAAACTGCTGTTTTGCATGTTGCCCTTGGCCTGTCTGATCATGGAGGAGATCAAGTCAATGCTTTGCTGTGCGGAAAGGTTTTCTTCTGAGCTATTCATGGTTCTATTGTTTAACTTTTAAGGTTGATTGTAAACTCTCCTGTTTGTTTTAACGACACAAACATAAACTGGTTTATAATATAAACCAAATTGAGCTAAAATGTGCTAATTCAAGTTAAAAAAGAAGATTTGAGGTGATGTTAATTGCTGATTGCCACCAGGTCATAGAGCCCAGCAAAGGACAAACGCGGTGTATTTTGTTTACTTCTTCCTGGCAGCTTGCACCTCTTCAGGCATTACAGCCGGGCCTTTGTTGCCGAAGGAATTTCGGATGTAATTGGACAAGTCACTAACCTCCTGGTCAGTCAAATCAAAGCCTGTCATTTCCAAATTGTAAGTTTTACCATTCACCTTCATGGGCCCGGTGGCTCCGTAGAGAATCTGCTGGATCATTCTTTTCTTGTCGGCCATTAGATAATCCGATTTGCTCAAAGGAGGGTAAACATCTTCTAAACCTTCCCCTTGCTCCATGTGGCAACTCATGCAATAGGATTGATAAACCTCCTTGCCCTTGGACATGCTGGCCTTGAGATCGAATTTGGGTTTTTGTTGAAAGGAGAACAATCCTATCATGGCAACTATAGATGTAATACCGATAACAACTTTCATTTAATTGAATTTAATGGATTGGCAAATGTCTTACCCAAACTTTACTGTCATCTGCACTAACAATAACACCCTTTTCCAAGGCTGGGGCAATTGATGAAAGAATTCCCTTGGGACAATTTATATGATTTTTCGGAGTTTGAAATTCAAACCTGTATAGAATAACACTTGGCAATGTTTGATTTGAAAGGGAAAGCAAATAGGCAAAGTCAAGGTCGCACGTTAAAATAATGCGATCTTCTTCTTTTGCCTTTTCCACTATGTATATATCTTCAAGCTTATCAAGTTTCTGCTCCCTTAAATGCGTTGCGTTATAACCCTCTTGCTTTAACCATTTAATAGTATCCATCGATACATTCATGTCGCCCAGAAATTTCATCAACTACTAACTATTACCATTTGATCTTCGCGGGTCAACCACGAGGCATATCGCAGGCATTCGTGTATATCTTCCTGTTCAAGGTCTGGATATTGTTGAAGAATCTCATCATAAGGCATACCACTGGCCACCAGGCTTAGAACCAGAGATACGGTGATCCTCATTCCGCGGATGCAAGCTTGCCCTGCCATTATTTTAGGGTTAAACGTTATTCTTTCAAATGCTTTCATGTAATGGCAAATTTAAGGCGAATTACCTAAACTTCCTCCAAACTAAACGGCAGTTTCCTGATCCGCTTGCCTGTTAAATCAAAAATGGCGTTGGTTAATGCCGGAGCGAAAGGGGGCAAACTTGGCTCCCCTACTCCGCCAGGTTTTTCATCATTTTCCATAACGTGAACTTCAATCTCTGGTGTATCGGCAAAGCGCGGCATTTTATAGGCATCAAAGTTTTTCTCTACAGCCTTGCCGTCATTAAAATGGGTGGCGTGAATTGTAGCAGCCCCTAACGCCATAATAATACTACCTTCAATTTGCTGCCTGATAATATCCGGGTTCACGTACCAGCCGCAATCCATCACGGCCCACACTTTATCAATATTCAATTTACCTTCAGCTGTTTTAGAAACCTTAACCACTTCGCCTACTATGGTGCCAAAGCACTCTGTGATTGCCACTCCAAACCCTGCGTTCTTTTCCCTCGATTTCCATCCACTCACTTCTTCTAACTTGCTAATCAACTCACGATACCGTTCACCGGTTTCGCCTGAAAAATGTTGCTTGCGGAAATCCAGTTGATCTTTTCCCGCTTTCAACGCCAGTTCATCCATAAAACTTTCAAAGGCAAATGCATTGGTTGACGAATACACTGACCTCCACCACATCACCGGGATGGGCGCATCTAACGGACTGTCAGAAAAACTATAGTTGGGCAATGCCTCCAGGTAAGTTTCGAGGAATCCCTCAGTCACACTGTTGTTGTAGGCATCTTTTGATGCTCCCGGCCATTGATGATCCATATTCTGGCCGGCCATTTTTGTTTCGAAAGCTGAGATTCGTCCTCCATCACTCAGCGCTCCTTTGCAGGAGTACATCATCCCCGGCCTGAAAGGACCCTGGCTCATATCATCCTCGCGGGTCCAAACCACCATCACAGGTGATTTGATTTCCTTTGATATAACAGCAGCCTCGTGCGGGTAATCCATAAATGCTTTCCGTCCAAACCCTCCACCCAGGAAAGTCATGTTCACTTTTACTTTTTCGGGAGGCAAGCCCATGAGTTGACTCAATGAACCCTGAATCCAATCGGGCGCTTGAATTGGTCCCCAAACTTCAAGCATGTCATCATGAAAATGCGCCACGCAGTTGAGGGGCTCCATGCAACTGTGCGATTCGTAAGGAGTTTCATAAACCGCTTCCAGTTTGTTGGCCGACTTTTCAATCACGCCAGAACTGTTCCCTTTAGTTTTGAACGACAAACTTTCTTTGCCCTTCAGCGCTTCGTTCATCTTAGCGAAGAGTTGCTCGGTGTTGTAGTAATCAAATCCGGAATCGTCCCATTCTACTTTCAATACTTTGCGCCCCTGCATGGCCGCCCAAAGACTGTTGGCCACCACAGCCACGCCTTCAAACATGCCTGCAAATACATTTCGTTTAACACTGAACACATACTTTACACCAGGAATTTTTTTGGTAGCGCTGTCGTCAAAACTTTTCACCTTGCCCACAAAGCGGGGACTGCGCTCCACCACGGCATACAACATGCCGGGTATTTTTTTGTCGATTCCGAAAATAGCTGAACCGTTCGTTTTGATTCCGGTGTCCTGTCTCGGCAATGGCTTGCGCAGGATTTTATATTCATCCCTCCTCTTTAACACAACGTTTTTTGGCGGCTCCAACTTTGACGCATCGGCAACCAACTCGCCATAATGAAATTTCTTTCCGGAAGTCTTGTGAACAATGAAGCCGTTTTCGGCATAACATTCCGATTTATTAACACTCCACTTTTTAGATGCTGCTTCCAACAGCATCTCCCTGGCCGATGCACCAACTCTGCACAGGTGTTTGTAAGCACCACGCACCGTTGAACTTCCTCCCGTTAACTGGCTTCCATATTTAGTACCGTTTCCCTCACCAAAAACAATGTTCACATTATCAAGGTTTACTTCCAGTTCTTCGGCAATAATTTGCGGAACGGTTTGCCAGGAGCCCTGACCCATTTCAGAACGATGGTCGGTGATCGTTACCTTGCCTGACACGTCAATGGTGATGAACGCATTGAGTTCTATCCCCAGCCCTGCCGCAGAATATCCTGTAAGAATTTCAACCTCTTTGCCGTTGGCCGGGATGGAAAAGCCAAGGGTAAGTGCTGCACCGGTCAAGCCGGATAATTTTACAAAATTTCTGCGCGATATATTTTTTTGAATGGTATTCATAATAAATAGTCTTGAGTTTGCTTTCAGCCTGTTGTAGCCTGAAGACGTTTTACTTCGCCTTCGCCTCCATCAGAATAGTAGAAGCCGTCTTGATGGCCTTCTTGATCCTCGGGTAAGTGCCGCACCGGCAGATGTTGCCCTGCATGGCCGTTTCAATTTCTCTGTCGGATGGATTGGCATTCTTATTTAACAATGCAACTGCCGACATGATCTGGCCGCTCTGGCAATAGCCGCATTGCGGAACTTGTTCCTGTATCCACGCCTGCTGAACCGCGTGGGTATTATCGGTTGAAAGTCCTTCAATGGTCAGGATGTCTTTGTTGGCTGCTGCCGATACGGGTACGGAGCAAGACCGGATGGGCGTTCCGGCCAGGTGAACGGTACAGGCGCCACACTGGGCAATGCCGCATCCGTATTTGGTGCCAGTGAGGCCAACCAGATCGCGGATGGCCCACAGCAGGGGCATCTTGGGGTCGGCTTCGATTGTGTAGTTTTTTGAGTTGACTTTGAGTTTGATGGAGGCCATAGTATTGGTGGTTTGGAAAGTTGAAGTTAAGCAAAATTTCAAACGTGACGGAAGAGTTTTATTTGATAAAAAGGGAACGATGCCTTAGATGCTGTTCTCGCTTCCCGTTCGATGCCGAAGTTGCAATGCTTCTTCCCTCGAATCTCCTACTTCTCTCCGCAAACTACTAACGCGCTGGAGTCGATCAATACGTTGCCTTCAGGGTATTTTTCACCAACTACCTGATAAACCTCTCTCTTGATTTTATTTTTCATTGCCTCATCCGATTGGCTCAATGCGCTCACTACCGGCCCCACCACCTCGGTCATAAAACTCCAATACGTTTCAGTTGTTTTGCAGTTTAGTTTCCCCGGAATTTCTTTTTGCGTAATATTCTTTAATCCAGCCTTCAGGAATAAATCGGCTATGAATCCATCCTTGGCGCACCGAAACATTCCGGGCGAACCGGGTGGTGGGGCAGGAAGTTCTATATTTCTATTGATAACCGACATGGTAGCCGTAACCCAGAAATTCTTTTCGGGCGCATTCCATACCGAGGCTGCTATTTTTCCTCCCGGCTTTAGCACACGCACCATTTCTTTAGCCGCTAAAAGCATGTCGGGAAAAAACATAAAGCCCATCCGGCAGCTTATTGCATCAAACGTGTTGTCAGCAAAAGGTAGTTCGCAAACATCACAGGCACTGAATTCAACATTTTTAATTCCCATTCGTGTTGCATTCTCACGAGCAATAACCAGCATGTCGTCTGCCAGGTCTGTAATGATAACTTTTCCGTTTTTCAATTTTGAAGCGATGGTCAGCCCGGGTTCTCCCGTCCCTGCTGCCACATCAAGCACCACATCCGTATCGTTCAATTTCAGTTGCTGAATGATTTCATCGCCAACCGGTTTTAGAAAGTCCATGGTCAGGTCGTCCCATTTTCTCCAGCCCGGAGAAGATTTGTTCCACGATGCTTTTTGCTGCTCACGGATTTCTTCGATTTGCTTTTCCATTGGCTATTTGGGTTTTAATTGATAAAGTTAATTCTAATATAACAATGAAGCTCGGGCCACTTTAGTTTTTAACCCAATTCTCAATTGCAATTCCTTCAAGTCTCTCGAAGTCGGAAACGTTTCTTGTTACAAGAATAAAGTTGCTTGAAATCGCTGTCGCCCCGATTAATAAATCGAAGTCGTCTAAGGGAAGTCCCTTCTTTCTTAGTCTCGCTTTTTCTTTTGCATAAATGTCAAGGGAGTTGAAAATTGGAATGATTGTAAATTTGTTTACAAAGTCATCAATAGTCTTTTTATTCCTCTCCTTGCTCTCACTGTTTTCTACACCGAATTTTAATTCAGCAATCGTTATTTCAGAAACAAAACAATTCTCAGTTTCCGCCTTTTCAATTTGTTTATCAAGGTTGTAGAGTCCCTTTAAAAAGTATATACAAATGTTTGTGTCGAGCAGATATTTTTTCAAAGTCCTTCAGTCTTTCGGTTAAAGTTTCTGCTGGCCTTTAGGTCAGTTATAATTTCGTCAGCCGATTTCTTTGAAATGAAGGCTCCATATAATTCACTGATTGATTTATCTGTTGGTTTCTTAGAACTCTTTAATGAGTCTGATAGCTTGGAAATCAACTCAAGTTTGCTATCTGGACTTAAATTATTCAGAAGTCCCAAGTAGCTATCAATTAAGTTAAATTTTAAATCTGTTGCTTTCATGTCGTTTAAATGTCAACCAAAAATAGTCAATTTTGTTTGAAATTTCGTGTCCTGGTGATGTCCTCCATCGTCTCCCTTTTCGGGGACGATGGAGAAGTTGCGAGATTATTATTAAAATGAATTCTTACTCCTGGTGCGTATCGTCCCCGAAACGGGAGACGATACTTGAGGATAACGGGAGCATTTTCGAGAAATGATTGTCGGCCTTTATTTCTTATAGTATTCAAGTCCTTGTCTATTAGCTTTAGCGTAGCAGGTAGTTTCCTTTTGTCAGCCTCGATTTCCGACCAATTAGCGGCCTATTCCCGGCCAATTCGGCCAATTAGCGGCCAATTAGTTTAGCAATTCATATTTGCTACCTCTGCCTTTTGAGCCAGTTTGCTTTATTATTCTTTTCTCAATCAGTCCCTGAAGTTCTTCCGTTGCTACAGTTTTTCCAACAATATTTAATTTTTGGTACTGTGCATTGGTAATGCTACCATTCTCCACCACATACAATACCGCCTTCACCTGCCTTTCATTCAATCCCATTTTCCTCAACTGTTCTTCAGTATAACGATCTTTAAACAGCTTTATCATTATTCCCCCGAACTCTTCTTTCATTTCTGGTTCTGGCAATTCAGCTTCCTTGCAGGCATTGATAATTTTTAATGTTCCTCGTCCCCATGCATCAATATAACCACCTTTGAAACAGACGTCTGCAATAATCGGATTTCTTGGTTTTGACGGATGGTTTCCTCTTAAATCGGCAAAGGTGATTCCCGCAGGTAATGTACCTTCATTCCAGATGCTCAATTTATTATCATAGATTCTTATCTGGATCATAGCTCCCATATAATTCCGGTGAACCAATGCATTCAGTAACATTTCGCGCAAGGCTGCCTCGGGATATTCACCCTTTTCGATTCTCAATAATCCCTCAAAGCTTATGTTTTTAATCAGGAACTTGTGCCCAAGTTGTTTAGGTACTTCCTGAAGAAGGTGTATCAAATTACCTTCTTCGGTTTCCTGAAATTTCAAATCATCATCCGTCTTACCAAACCTGCCCATCTTTACTGTTAGGTTCGGGAAAAATCTTCCAGGGTCTTTGCCAAATAGAATGAGTGCAGCCCGTTTTAGTTTACAGCTATCAGCCACACGTAGTTTCTCCAATAGTTCCATTATGCCTAATCCTTTCACGTCTGGCATACGACCTGACTTCTCAGCTGCTTCTAAAAAAAGATCAACTGACTTTTGATCAATGTCCTTAATATTAGCGCGAGACTCAATGATTTCATCTCACGTCTGACCGGATTTCTTTAAAAGAAACTCTGTCAGTGCACTTCCTATCAATTCGGTATTGGTGCTTCCGCTTCGTTGGTAATACCGGCCTCTTAATGAAACCGCTACGGTGTAGGGTGGCGTGATGATCTCCATAAAGTATTTTCCTCCTGCCTGTCCGGTTGGCAGGTTTTCATGGTGAAGGTTCACCCCTGCAATTATTCCCAAATAGTTTTTGATTTTATTGGGAATATCATCCAATAATCTTTTATGGTCTGAAACACCTACCACTTCTCCTTTATCATTCTTGCCAATAAAAATTGTTCCACCTGTTGCATTGGCGAAACCGCAAACCGATTTCAGATGGTCGTCATGCCAGGAAGATTTGTATTCTATGTTCTGATTTTCAGCCATTGCTCTTTACAGATAGCACTTAATCACTTAAGAGGTTGATGAATTCCAGCAAATGTATCCCTAAAACTTTTCCCACCTTTTAGAGATGCTTTTATTTATTGACATGGGTTACCCTGTGCAGATAACCTTGGCGGGACGATGCCGAAGCTGCGTTACTGTGTTCCCCGCGCGAGTCTTCGTCTCGAGACCCCGCGTATTACGAAACTATTCCATGAAGCAAGCAGAATTAATGCAAAGGTGAAAACTGTTTTTGACAACACCAGTAGATAGAATAAGTGGATTAAGAAATTATCTAAGAGCTGGGTCTCGAGGCGAAGACCCCGCTGGGACTAAAGTATTACGAAACTATTCCATGAAGTAAGCAGAATTAATGCAAACGTGAAAACTGTTTTTGACAACACCCGGAGTAGATAGAATAAGTGGAATAAGAAATTACCTAAGAGCGGGTCTCGAGGCGAAGACCCCGCTGGGACTAAAATTTCATTTTATTCTCAATATGAACTTTTGAGAAAATAGCTACAGTTCAATTTATTTATTCCTCGATGTATTGTATCGATTTATTTGTTGTGCTTAATAATTTTTCAAGTTGTCCGCCTTTGCTGGAATATCCAACAGTTATCTCGTCTGCCAATTCAATCATAAATTTGTTTCGCGTTGTTGCAGTTTTTGG
>JAYUHI010000410.1:0-3640 GCA_043767095.1 Bacteroidota bacterium | reverse complement strand
GAGCCTGGCTCAGGTTTCCTATTCCGATCTCTACAAGAAGCTGGAAAGAAAGCACTACGATGAAGCAGAGCCCTTGTTAAGACGTTATCTGAGAGAAGCCAAAATCAACAACCCCAGCGCCATGATTTTCATGGGGAATATTTTTTATGAAAATGCGCTGGAGGAAATGATGGGAGATAACGATGCGTCCACCAGGCAACTGCTGGATTCGGCCAGGTATTTTTATGAATTGGCCTTGAGCACACTTGAAGAATCCTTTAAAGGAAAGGAGAAATACTATCATGCTTTTGTGAAAAAGCGACCGAAGAAGATCACCATGAATATGGTGAAAAATGATGTTGGCGACCGGCTGAGCAAAATCCAAAAGAAGCTTCAAAAAATCAGAATGAACGATCAAAAGAACGATTCACTCCTGACACTTGAAGCCAGGCGACAGGGAAAATATTATGCACTGATCATTGGTGTATCAACTTACAATAATCCCAAACTGAATTTAGACAGGCCGATGAAAGATGCCCTGAAATTTAAAGAGGCATTGATCAAACATTACACTTTTGAGAGTAGCCGAATTACCTTACTTGCCAACCCAACACGGGGGCAAATACTAAAAGAACTTTTTAATCTTCGGAGGAAAGTTGGCAGGAAAGATAACTTGCTGGTGTTCTATGCTGGTCATGGATATTGGGACGATGCCGCCAAGCAAGGCTATTGGTGGGCTCGAGATGCTTCGCCCGATGATCCGTCACAATGGCTTTCCAACAGCGATTTAAAAGAACAAATAAGAGGCATACCTTCAACCCATACCCTGATAATTTCTGATGCCTGTTTTAGCGGAGCAATATTTAAAACTCGTTCGGGAGAAATAAGAAGCGCCCCCACAGATATTCTGATGCTAAATCGTCAGCCCAGCCGGAGAGCCATGACCAGTGGCACGTTAACCACTGTTCCTGATCAATCAGTTTTTTTTGATTATCTGCTTAAGCAGTTGCAAGAGAACAAAGAAAAGTATGTGCCTTCACAGTCTTTATTCGATACGATCAGGCAAAAAGTAATCAGCAACAGCTTAATTGTTCCCCAGGATGGCGTGATCAGCGATACAGGCGATGAGGGCGGAGATTTTATTTTTATCCGGAAGAATTAACAGGATTAAACCTCAACCGAATCGTAAACAATCACACGGTCCCACAGCGAGGAGCAATCTTCAACGAATTTTTTATGAAGCGGGTGGTCTTGATAAATTTTTTGTCCCTGCGCGTCATCGAAGAACATCAGTTCTGAAACGCTAAAGCTATTGTCAACTACCGGCCGTTTTTCAGTATCGGCCGGAACACCAATTTGAAGCGACCGGATGGTTTCGATTTTTTCTAATTGGCGCAGCCCCGCAATCAGTTTATCTCTGTCCTGAGTGGACGTTGGGTTCTTAAGCCAAAAAAATACGTGATGCGAAAGCCTGGATTTCATTTCCATAGATTTACTCATAACAGATGAGCCAAAGATAAAAGTAGATAATAGAGTGAGGAAAGATTTGCGTGTGAATTTCATTGTGAACAAATAAAATCAAAAGTAGGAATCAAATTAATCAAGGTGAAGGATCAGGTATTTTGTTTTGCCTGGTACTCGATCCCTGGGTTACAGCAAGTTCCAAAAAAATACCGGCTGCCTATTCCCGAATAACAGGAGGGCAGCCGGCATCAGTTTACATGGTGCTTTTAATTAACGCGCTTTACCTTTACGGCATTCAGCCCCTTTTTACCTCGCTCCACCTCATACTCTACTTTGTCATTTTCCTGGATCTGGTCAACCAGGCCGGATGAATGGACAAAAATGTCCTGACTTGAATCGGATGGCTTAATGAAACCAAAACCTTTGGCGTCATTGAAAAACTTTACTGTTCCTTGCATTGTTTGAATTGTTAAAAATTAAATAAAAATTAAAAAAAAAGTCTTAGTTGCTCGTCTCGCACTGGGCGATGTGAAGCATAAATTGCTTGTCTAGTTTAAACTCATAGGTATTAGTTCCCATCAGTTCGGCTGCCTTTTTAGAAAGTTCCAGCACCGTTAGTAAATCTTTTGCCACCACCGATTTTTTAATATTGGTAACAGCTTTTCCTTTGAAGACTTGCATGGAGAATGAAAACGTTCTTTCTCTGGAGTTTAACTGTTTAAATTCATGACCGGATAGTTTATACTGTTGCGGCTTTTCTGCAGAGGCTATCATCAGTTGTAAAATGGCTGGCCGGTATTTGTTCCAAAGCGGAGTGTACACCTGTCCCTCTGTAAATAGAAAAAGCTTAGAGTTCATGGTTTGATTTTTTTATGACTGAAACGGAATGATAACGGTTTATCCCAGGTAAGACTTCAAGGATTTGCTTCTGGAAGTATGCCTGAGCCGCCTGGTGGCTTTCTCTTTTATTTGCCTCACACGCTCGCGCGTAAGATTGAATTTGTCGCCAATCTCTTCCAATGACATTGAACGGGTGCCGTTCAACCCAAAATATGAAGATATAACCTCGGCTTCGCGTTCCGTTAAAGTAGAAAGTGCGCGGCTCACCTCCATTTGCAACGACTTCACCATCATGCCTTCATCAGGGGTCTCTTCTGAATTGGCAAGTACATCCAATAGACTGCTTTCTTCACCCTGGATAAGCGGGGCATTAACCGAAACATGTTTGCCCGAATACCGCATGGTGCTTTCAATTTCTTCCTGCGATACATCTAATTCTTCGGCCACTTCGCCAGCCGATGGCTCACGCTGAAATTTTTGTTCCAATAATGAGTATGCCCGCGATATCCGGTTAAGGGTGCCCACCCGATTTAACGGTAAGCGCACCACACGCGATTGCTCAGCCAATGCCTGAAGAATGGATTGCCTGATCCACCAAACCGCGTAAGAAATAAACTTGAAACCACGGGTTTCATCGAACCGCATAGCGGCTTTGATCAGGCCCAGGTTCCCCTCATTGATCAGGTCGCCCAGGGTTAATCCATTATTCTGATATTGTTTGGCAACCGATACCACAAACCGCAGATTGGCCTTGGTAAGTTTTTCTAATGCCACCGTATCACCAGCCCTGATTTTTTTGGCCAGTTCAACTTCCATTTCGGCTGTTATCAAATCAACTTTTCCAATTTCCTGCAAATACTTATCCAGCGATTGACTCTCGCGGTTGGTAATTTGCTTGACTATTTTTAGTTGTCTCATATTTTCTTAAGAAGAAATTTTATTGTTTAAGAAAGCCAGGCAAAGGCCTAATGCACATTTCTTTGTTCAATTAATTTGTGATTTTGGTTTCGCCAGTGTGAAAACAAGTTGCTGCGTTCGTAAGTTCAAATGGTTGGGTCTCTTGGGTGTCAGGCAGTTCATTAAAAAGCATGAATTCATATTATAAAAGCAACAGGAGACACCTTGTCTCCCTTCAATTGGAAAAATCTATTTAGAGGTATTGATCTGTATAAGAAGATAGCCTTTCAGCAGGATTCCAGTTATTGACGGGCAAAGATACACTATTTTTAATGGAATGCGCTCAAATCATCTTAACTATTGCAGGGAAATCGCTTTTAAGTTTTCAAGATTAAACTTCTATAATCGTCATCCAAAGCAGCCTTTAACCTTTTGGAAGGTTTGGACATTTTTGTGGACT
>JAYUHI010000409.1:0-3643 GCA_043767095.1 Bacteroidota bacterium | reverse complement strand
TGCAGAGAGAATCAAAGAGCATTTTTATAAAACTCAATTCCAGTAAGGAAATAAATTTTTTTTAGCGGGTTATTAGAGATGCCCATAATTCAAAGCCGCGGTGATGTCATCATCATTTAGTTCTGGAAAATCACTAATGATTTCTTGTCTGTCCATTCCTGAAGCCAGCCAGCTAAGAATATCGTAAACCGTAATGCGCATCCCTCTAATGCTCGGCTTACCTCCGCGCTTACCTGCTTCTATGGTAATAATTTCATTATAGTCCATTTTTCAAAGTTAAAGTTTTTTGAGGTCTTTCCACTACTTAAATATTGACCCTTTAGCCCTTCCCATAAACAATTAAGATGGCTTGGAAATATATTTCGATTGTCTCCTCTCAAATCCATATTTTTGCCGCTCTTAATTTTACCTCCATGAAACGCGACAAAATAATCTTTGATTTAATCACCAAAGAAAAAGAACGCCAGGAGCACGGCATTGAACTGATTGCCTCCGAAAACTTTGCATCGCCCCAGGTGATCAGGGCTATGGGCACCGTGCTCACCAACAAATATGCGGAGGGTCTCCCTGGAAAACGATATTATGGCGGTTGCGAAGTAGTGGATGAAATTGAGCAGATTGCCATCGACAGGTTGAAAAAATTATTTCATGCCGAATGGGCCAATGTTCAGCCGCACTCCGGAGCTCAGGCCAACGCCTCGGTTATGCTGGCCTGTTTGAAGCCGGGTGATAAAATCCTGGGGTTTGATCTTTCACATGGCGGGCATTTAACGCATGGATCTCCGGTTAATTTTTCCGGTAAACTTTACCAGCCTGTTTTCTATGGCGTGGAACAAGAAACCGGCCTCATCAACTTTGATAAGGTTAAAGAAATTGCCCTTCGCGAAAAGCCGAAGATGATCATCTGCGGTGCCTCGGCCTACAGCCGCGATTGGGATTATAAAAAATTGCGCGAGGCGGCTGATTCTGTGGGTGCTGTTTTAATGGCCGACATTGCCCACCCGGCAGGATTAATTGCCCGTGGTTTATTAACTGATCCGTTGGAACATTGCCACGTAGTGACCAGCACCACGCACAAAACGTTGCGCGGCCCGCGGGGCGGAATCATCATGATCGGAAAAAATATCGATAACCCTTTCGGATTGAAGACCCCCAAAGGTGAGCTTAGAAAATTAGGAAGCGTGATTGACTCGGGTGTGTTCCCTGGAACGCAAGGCGGTCCACTGGAACATGTTATTGCTGCGAAGGCGATAGCGTTTGGCGAAGCGCTTAGTGATGACTATCTGAGCTACATTGTTCAGGTTGTCAAGAATGCTAAGGTTATGGCAGCGGCATTTGTAGAGCGTGGTTATAAAATTATATCCGGTGGCACCGACAATCATTTAATGCTGATCGATCTGCGTTCCAAAAATTTAACGGGCAAGCAAGCCGAAGATGCTTTAATCAAAGCTGACATCACCATCAACAAAAACATGGTGCCGTTCGATACGCAATCGCCCATGGTAACTTCAGGCATGCGAATAGGTTCACCGGCCATGACAACCCGAGGTCTGAAAGAAAAAGATTTCTTTAAAGTTGTTGATCTGATAGATGAGGCGCTGAAGAAACCAACCGATGATAAACATCTTAAAGCCATAAAAAAGAAAGTGAATAGCTGGATGAAGAGGTTTCCACTATACCAGTGAAATATGTAACTGAAACTCCTTTAAATAAACGTGTCAGCCTGAGCTTGTTGAAGGCAACATGGTTTTTAGGCCGGTTTCGACAAGCTCAACCTGACAAAATATAACATGCCTTTAGACCAGCAAAATATTGAAGAAAAAGAAATGTCGTTCCTCGACCCCCTCGAGGAATTGCGCTGGCACATTGTGCGCTCCGTTGTAGCTATCATGATTCTCATGATTGTTGCATTCGTTGCTGCGCCCTGGATTTTTGAGAACATTGTTTTTGCTCCCTCGCGTGTTGATTTTCCAACCTTTAAATGGATGTGCAAACTGGGTGAAATCACTGGGGCAACAGAAGCTTTATGCGTCAAAATTATCCCATTCAAAATCCAAAGCCGGTATATGACGGGGCAGTTCACCATGCAGTTCACAGCAGCTTTTGTGATTGGATTGATCGTGGCTTTTCCGTATGTGTTTTGGGAGATATGGCGGTTTGTAAGGCCAGGCTTGTATGCGAGAGAGAAAAAGTTTTCGCGCGGGGCCGTCTTTTTTGTTTCATTCCTTTTCCTGTTGGGTGTGTCGTTTGGTTACTACATACTCTGCCCGATGTCGATTTGGTTTTTCTCATCCTACAGCATCAGCCCCCAGATTGTGAACGAGTTTGATATCACCAGCTACGTGCAAACCATCGTGGCACTTGTTTTTGGAAGCGGGTTACTCTTTCAACTTCCCATGGTGGTTTACTTTCTCACTAAAATAGGGTTGCTCACTCCGCAGTTCATGCGGAAATACCGCAAGCACGCCATCATTATCATTTTGATTATAGCGGCCATCATCACCCCGCCCGACCCGTTGAGCCAAACCATTATTTCCATTCCGTTGTACCTGCTTTATGAAATCAGTATCTTTATTTCAGCGATGGTGATCCGTCAACAGAAAAAAGAGGAGGAAGAAGAATTAAAAAAGGAAACATCGGCAACATGAGTTCAACAATTGCAGTTGGAGGCGATCATGCCGGCTTTACTTTAAAGGAAGCTATAAGGAAAAAATTGACCGACAAAGGATTCATTACGCTTGACTTTGGAACGAACAGTATCGAGTCTGCCGATTACCCTGATTTTGCCCACCCGGTTGCCGATGCCATCGAAAAAAATGCCGCCTCATTGGGCGTGCTGGTTTGCGGAAGCGGCAACGGTGTTTGCATGACGGCCAACAAACATACAGGCATCCGTGCAGCTTTGTGTTGGAATGAAGAGTTGGCCACTCTCGCCCGAACCCACAACAATGCGAATGTGTTGTGCCTGCCTGCGCGATTTATATCCGAAGAAAAAGCTATGTCTATTCTTGATTCCTTTTTGAATGCCACTTTCGAGGGAGGGAGACATGAAAGAAGAGTGGGTAAGATTGCGAACCCCCCGGCCCCCGAGGGGGGAGAATAAAATCAACTCCGTGCCTTTCTCTGTGAACTCCGCGTACTCTGTGCGAAATACTAATACATCCGGTTAACCTCCTCAAACCTAAAACAACTCACCACATGATCATTCACCAATCCAAACGTCTGCATGTGCGCATACAGAGTGGTGCTTCCAACAAATTGAAACCCTCGTTGTTTTAAATCTATGCTTAGCTTGTCTGAGGCTTTGTTGGTAACGGGAATCTGGCTGTTCTTCTTCCAGCCTTTCGCAATGGGTTTGCCATTCACGAAAGTCCAGATGTAGGTATCGAAACTTCCAAATTCTTTTTGCACTTCTAAAAACCGTTTGGCGTTGTTCACCACCGCTTTAATTTTTTGGTGGTTGCGGATGATGGCCGGGTTAAGCACCAGCTTTTCAATTTTAGCTTCTGTAAACCGGGCTACTTTTTCCGGTTTAGGAAACACCTTCCTGTAATTTTCCCGCTTCCTGAAAACGGCAGCCCAACTCAGGCCGGCCTGGAAATTTTCCATCACCAAAAATTCAAAGTGAGCGTGGTCATCGTGA
>JAYUHI010000408.1:0-8643 GCA_043767095.1 Bacteroidota bacterium | reverse complement strand
ACACTGATTGGGCAGATTATCGCTGATAAAATCATAATTTATCATAATCATCTGCGTCATCTGCGTTCCATTATTAGTTTTTAGAGGTGCCCTTAATTGAATTTTGGGTGTCTCAGCGCTGAAGTCAAGATATTCCCGCGCTCCTTTACAATTGATTGGTGGTTTCAGGTTTTTTGTATGTGAACAGACTAACAATAACCATTACCGCAAAACTTATTAAAGTGGCCGGCACCAGCGCGGGGATGGATAGACCGGCACGTTGAAAATAAAACCAGGAGATGATTCCGGTAAACATGGAAGCTATCGCGCCCAGGCCGGTGGCACGCTTCCAATACATGCCCAGGATCAACGGTGCGAAAAGGGAAACTAAACTGAGCACGGAGGACTCGCCAACTAATTCATAAATATCGCGCCTGACGCAGGCCATCACCGTAGCTACTGCACTGAACATAAGAACTGAAGCTCGTGTGAGCCTTAAAAAACCTTTATCGGTGAATTTCCTTTTCGTGATTGGTTTTACCAGGTTCTCTGAAAAAATTGATGCAGGCGCCAATATAGCCGAACTGGTTGTGCTCATAATGGCCGACAACAGCGAACCAAAAAATAAAATTTGAACAGGCAATGACGTGTGCAACAACACCATCCGCGGAAGCGCCAATTGTGTATCGCCTGTCAATTCAGTGGGATAGAGAAGCTTAGTACAAAGGCTAATGAAGAGCGGAAGCATGGCGACAGTCAGGTAAAGCCCTGCGGCTATGTAGCACGACCGGATTGCTGTTTTGATGGAGCCTGAAGACATGACCCGTTGAAAAACATCTTGCGAAGGAATGGAGCCCAGGCCCAACACCGACCATGCGGCAATGTAAGTCACTACGTCTGTAAAATGCGGAGAAGGCAAAAACTGAAGGTCGGCAGGTTGCACTTGGTTAAAAACTATCTTCAAACCACCTGCCTTATCTGATAACACGATGGCTAGAACAATCATACCGGAAATAATCAAAATACCCTGAACAAAATCAGTTATTGAAATGGCCCACATGCCGCCAATGTAGGTGTAGAAAGTAACGACACAGGCAGAAATAACTACGCCTTGCCACGTTTCCAGGCCGGTTACTACGTTCAGTATCAATCCCATCGCGACTAATTGAGCGGCAATGTATCCTACGTATGATGGCACAATAAAAAGCCCTGCAACAATTTCAGTTTGCTTACCATACCTGACTTTAAAAAAATCGCCCAGGGTTAGCAGGTTCATGGAGTATAACTTCCGCGTGATGAATAACCCAAAAAGTATCAGGCACAGTGCTGCACCAAACGGATCTTCAATAACCGCGAAGAGACCTCCCTTCAAAAATTCGGATGATGCCCCAAACACGGTCTCCGATCCAAACCACGTGGCAAACAGAGCAAACGAACTTAGAAAGAGTGGCAAACTTCTGCCGGCCAACATGAAATCGCCTGAATTTTTAACACGGCTGGATGCCCAGTAACCAACCACAATGGTCAGCAAAAGATAAACAACAATGGAGAGGAGGAGCAATGGATTACATTTTGATTCCCCGAAAATATGAAACCTTTTTATTTCAGTTTCTTCAATTGGAAGGTGCGCGTGATATTAAATCCAAAATGGATATTGCCATCGGCCCAACTTCCGGTAGATTCTGAAAGAAAGGCGCGCTCAAACATACCGCGGCTGTTGGTAAACACAAGTTGGAAAACATGGCCTCCCGTTTCAATGTCAACACCAAAACCCAGGGAGTTATAATTGGGGTTGTACTTGTGTACATTCAACCGGGGATAGTATTCACCAGACAGGGCCACGCTTTTGGTGATTTTGTAGCGACCGCCAATTCCCAGGGCCATCAAATCATTATTATCAATGTTTTGGTACACCCCGTTCCGATGTAAAAAAACAGGCGTGACTTGCATGGAAAACTTTGAATTAAACTTGCGGGCCACCATCACTTCTGCCACATACGCCAACCTTTGAGTGAATGTCACGGTCGGGTTATCAGATGCCTTAGGAGAAGTCTTCAAGGAAGTGCCTCCAAAACCGGTGATTGTAAAGGGAAAATTTTTGACGCCTTTGCTTTGCCTGGCCAATTTAATTTTCACGAATCCATCGTAAGTTTTATCAAATGAATTCCGGCCAATGCCGATGTCGACTGATTTAGTGATACCATACTCAAGCCCAAGCCGTATCTGTGATTCATCAAGACCCCATAATTCGTAAGACCGTCCGCTGATCTCACCAAAACGGTGGGAAATAATGAACTCCAGCACACCGGCATTTTTCGTCTCCACCGATTGACCATTCACGATGCGTGTGCCCTTGAAAGTCTGTGAAGTATATTCAGTATCTGCCGGTTGATTCTTTTCAAGTTCTTTCATCAGGTCATCCTGGGCCTGACACAGCGAGGCTAAGCATAAAAAGATTACCGTAAGTTTATACATAAAGTAATGGGTTGATGTTTACATAGGTTTGAAGGTGAAGTCAACTGTAACTTCTACCACTTCGGCAATGTTCTGCCACAGTAGTTGAGGTATCTTGATTTTGTAATCTTCTAATCTAATATTGAACTTCGATTTCATAAACACTTGTGTATTGGTGAATTCGATCGTTCCGGTTATCTCCACCTCCCTGGGTACTCCGTGGATAATAAGTTTCCCTTTTGCTTTTGAATTTTGAGGACCCTGGATTTCCTTTTGAAAACCCGAAAGTGCTCCTTGAAAAGTGGCTTTGGGAAATTTCTCAGATTCCATGTACTTCTCATTGAAGTGCTCCTTCATAAGCGATTTATCAAATTCAAAATCTTTGATGGGGATAGAAAAAACTACTTCGCCTGTAGAAATGTTAAAGATAGCAGCCGTTTTTGTGTTCTCTGCAACAATATCTTCTACGGTTTCATCAGAAAAAAAAGATACACTGCTTTTTTCGAGAGAGAATTTCTGGGCAGCAACTGTCAAAGAAAATAACAGTAAAAGAATGGTAGAGAGTGGCCTCATCTTTTAGGTTATTTTGTTCAAGGCAGATGGGGAATTGAAGTAAATAATTTTATCAGTTCTTCGCGCCACTGTTCACCCAACAAGCGATTAGGGCGATCTGATCTGTGGAGAGTGCACCACCTGGGGCATCCGCTCCCCCTTTTGGCATGTTGCCGCTACCTGTTCTTGACTTAATCGCAGCAGCAATATTTTTAGCCGTCATATAATCAGACAAGTTGCCATTAGTAGGATGGCAACTACCAAAGTTGCATTTGCTATTGAAAATCGGCAAAATATCAACCGAGTAAGTGATACCGGTATCTCCCTGCCCAACCTCCAGATTCAGGATATTGGGGCAATTAGAAGCGTCTCTTACGGTAATGATGTAATTGCCAGGCTCCAGTCCGCTAAAAACATTATTTGTACCCACTGTGCCTGTTCCAAGTTGGTAAGTAATCGGGCCCGTTCCACCGGAAACATTCACCGTAATAGAACCATCGTCATTAAAACAATCTGTATCGTCAACAACTACTGGAGTTATTACAAGACCCCCTGCACTGTCATCCAGGATAATAACATCTTCGGTCTTCTCGCAACCATTCGCATCTTTCACCTTCACGGCATAGGTGCCTGGAGCAAGTCCGGTGAAAATTCCATCTGCATTGGTTTCTCCGTTCCCGGTGAATGTATATGGTTCCTTTCCCCCCGTTGCCGAAACGGTAATCATGCCATCAGCTGCTAAACATGATGTAGCGTCATCTTTGTCAGTACTTATGGCCAGGTTAGGAGTGTTACAATCGGCAACCTCTCCAATGTCTTCGCTTGTGCAGTCAGACATCATCAGAAACACCCCTAAAAATCCAACGAAAACTAAATATCTGAGCGTTTTAAACATATAATTGGTGTTTAAACTTAAAGTTGAATGAAAAAAATGGAAAAGAGAAGACCCGCGATGAATACGGATTGGATGCAAAAAGAAAATCCCCCAAAGTCCTTGACCCCAGGGGATTTTCCTGTCTATAGTTGGCTTTAATCTGATATAAAGATAATAGAAATGATTTCTACTTCCCAAGCACTTTCCGATTATATTGATAAAAAAGCCGATGAACTGAAGGATATTGCTGATCAAGGTCTCTTTTTAGTTGAGTGCCTAGTGGTGTCCCCTGGGTCAAAATGTTTGCTTAATGAATCGTTTGGCTTGGGATTAGGGCCTGGAAACCTGGTTTTTCGGCTAAAATCGTAGCTTGCAATAGACATTAAGACAATGAACAAAATAGCCAGGCCTAAAAATATTTTCGAACGCTTCATGGCGTAATTTTCTTGAAAATTCTGGAATTAATCTACCGAAACTAAAATCCATCACTAACTTTTTGCGGTTTTCAATGACCCGAACATTCAAGAAATGAAGAAAACAGTACTCATTATTATCTTATTGCTGGCAGAAAACTTTCTCTTCTCTCAGGCCCATAAAGCGCCCTCATACCCGCTCATTACCCACGATCCCTATTTCAGTATCTGGTCATTTTCGGATAAGATCAATGAGACTCCCACAAAACATTGGACGGGTAAAAATCAACCGGTTGTTGGATTAATAAAAGTGGATGGTAATACATATTCTTTTCTTGGGGCGCCAGAACCGCTTTATAAAGATATTTCTTCAACGGGTGAGGCATCGGCCCAACCGGCAAAATTTACAACCAACAATCCAGGCAATGGCTGGATGGCAGTAACTTTCCCGGATGACTCGTGGACAGCCGGAACAGTGCCTTTATCATCTGAACTGAATAATTGGACAACAAAAGAAGTTTGGGTTAGAAAATATTTCGAGGGGCCACCCTCAAATTCCCTGAACAAAGTACTCTTGCGCCTTCGCCATGACGATGATGTTGAAGTCTTCTTAAACGGAGAGAGCATTTATTCCTGTGGCCCATGTTACAAAGGTGGCTATGATAATTTACTGATGACTGAAGCAATCAAAAATAAATTCAAAGCCGGAAAAAATGTCCTGGCCTTTCACTGCACCAATACGGGTGGCCCCGGATTTATTGATGTGGGTTTGGTGAATGAGATTCCATCCAGTCAAGCAACTCCTGCCACTCAAACCAGAATTGAAGTAACGGCAACTCAAACCAAATATCATTTGACTTGCGGATCGGTGAATGTTGAAGTCACTTTTATTTCACCCCTTCTTCCCGAGAGCCTCGATATTTTATCCCGTCCGGTTTCGTATATCGTATTAAAGGAAACATCAAACGACCAAAAGGAACACGATGTGCAATTGTATCTGGGTGTGTCTTCTGCGCTGAGTACAGATAATCAGAATCAAGAAGTAACGGCAAGCGTGCAAGTGGGAAATGCCCGCACAACTATAAAGGCAGGAACGTCAAGTCAGCAGGTTTTAAAGAAGAAAGGTGATGACGTGCGCATCGACTGGGGTTATCTGTATGTCTCCATGGCTTCCGATCATCACCCCTGGAAACAGGACATATCACTGGAAGAATCGCGGCAGGGATATTTCGAAACATCGGGGCAAAATTTCCTGAGGGGCAAGAAACTACGGTTGAACAGTCGGGTGGACTTGAAAGTAAAAGCTCAGCCGATGGAACAGGTAATTGCGATTGGATATGATGACGTTGAATCGGTTCAATATTTCAACCAAAACCTGCAAGCGTGGTGGAAGAAAGGTGGCTACACCATAGACAAAGCCCTGCACGATGCGCTCACTCACTTTCACCACATCAGGCAACGGTGCATTGACTTTGATAAAAAATTGGTGAACGATGCCAACTTAGCAGGTGGAGAAAATTACGCGAAGCTTTGTGTGATGGCTTACCGGCAAGCTGTGGCTGCCCACAAATTAGTGAGTGGCCCTGCGGGTGAGATTTTATTCTTATCCAAAGAAAATTTTTCGAATGGTTCCATCAACACGGTAGATGTTACCTATCCATCGGCCCCGCTTTTTCTTGTTTACAATCCATTGTTGCTGGAAGGTATGTTGAACGGAATTTTTTATTACACCGAAAGTGGTAAATGGACAAAACCGTTTGCCGCCCACGACTTAGGCACCTATCCGTTGGCAAACGGACAAACTTATCCGGAAGATATGCCGGTAGAAGAATGCGGCAACATGATTATCCTCACTGCAGCTTTGGCCAAGGCCACTAATAAATCAGATTACATTCATAAGCATTGGCTGTCGCTTAGTTTATGGGCGAGGTATCTGGAAAAATACGGTTTCGACCCGGCCAATCAATTGTGCACCGATGATTTCGCAGGCCACCTCGCACGCAATGCCAACCTTTCCATAAAAGCCATTGTGGCTTTGGGAGCCTATGCTCAGATGGCAGGGAAAATCGGGGAGACCGCCATCGCAGGAAAATATTCAGCGCTTTCGCGGAAGCTGGCCATTCAGTGGATGGAACTGGCTAACGATGGCGACCATTATGCTTTGACATTCGACAACAAAGGCACGTGGAGCCAGAAGTATAATTTGGTTTGGGATAAACTGCTCGGATTAAATCTGTTCCCCAACGAAGTGGCCGAAAAAGAAATAAAGTATTACCTCACCAAGCAAAATGCTTTCGGGCTCCCGCTCGACAGCCGTAAAACGTACACAAAATCGGACTGGATAATATGGACGGCTACACTTGCCAACTCGCAACAGGATTTTAAAACTCTAACAGACCCTGTCTATAAATTCTCAACTGAAACTCCTACCCGTGTTCCCCTGAGCGATTGGCATGAAACAACCGATGGCAAGCAAGTGGGTTTTCAGGCCAGGAGTGTGGTGGGTGGATATTTTATGAAAGTGTTATCGAAGAGATGGGTGGGGAAGTAAATTGGGGATTGGGGATTGGGGATTTCAAAAATTTCAGATTTCAAGTCTTGCTTTCCAGTTCTGGTAACCTTCACCATACTGATCATGAATTACTGATTTCGGGCTTTCATCAGAAAGTTTTTTCAAACCCTTGAAGGCTTCGGGGAATGATTTGAAAATCCCCGCTCCTACTCCCGCGCCTACTGCAGCACCCGTAGCTCCGTTGGTTTCAAAAAGTTCAAGCGGAACATTCAGTGTGTTTACAAATGCTTCGCGGAATAACGGGCTCAGAAACATGTTTGATAACCCTGCCCGAACCACTGATGTTTCGATACCCATTTCTTTAAGGATATCAAATCCATATTTCAATGAAAAAACTATTCCCTCCTGCGCAGCCCTGAGCAAATGGCTTTGACTATGCCTGTTGAAATCCAAACCTTGAAGGGATGAACCCAGGATTTTGTTTTCAAAAATACGCTCTCCTCCATTCCCGAAAGGATAAAACCGAAGGCCGTCAGAGCCAATCGGTGCCTCAGCCGCAAGGGCATTCATTCTCTCATAAGCCCCCTTGCCCCCGAAGGGGGGAGATGAAGAGTACTCCTCCCCCTTCGGGGGTCGGGGGGCTGTCATATTTTTTCTCAACCAACTGTTTAAAATGCCGGTGCCATTGATGCAGAGCAACACTCCGTTCCTCACCTCATCGCCATTATTCACATGAACAAACGCATTCACTCTTGATTTTTTATCGAAAGCATTTTTATCAGTAACCGAATACACCACACCCGAAGTGCCTGCCGTAGCGGCTGTCTCTCCGGGGTTCAGCACATTTAAGGAGAATGCATTGTTGGGCTGATCTCCCGCCCGATAAGCCACGGGGATTCCCTCCGTCAAGCCCAATTCCGTTGCCACGGATTTCAGCACATAACCCTGATCCGAAAATGTGGGAACAGTTCTGGCGATCAGGTCAGGATCAAATTCATAATGACGAATTACATCATTGGCAACTGCACCTTTCTCAAAATCCCAAAAAATACCTTCAGACAATCCCGAAACAGTAGTGCAAACTTCGCCTGATAGTTTCATTGCGATGTAGTCACCTGGCAACATAATTTTAAATATCCTTTCGTACATCGATGGCTCATTTTCTTTTACCCACCTCAGTTTGGAGGCGGTAAAGTTTCCCGGTGAATTGAGATAATGCTTCAAACAAAAATCATGACCAAGAGCTTGAAATGCATTTTCCCCTATGCCGGCAGCCCGGCTGTCGCACCAGATAATTGACGGGCGAACAGGTTTCAAATCTTTATCCACACACACTAAACCATGCATTTGATAACTGATGCCAATGGCTGCAATTTCTTTCGTGTTGATGCCAGATTGTTTAATAGCCAATTGAAAGCTTTCTTTCGCGTGATGCCACCACATTTCAGGGTCTTGTTCCGCCCAGCCTGATTGCGAGGAAGAGATTGCCATCTCCTCCTGAGGCGACTGGCAAACGGCAACGGTTTTTCCTGAATCAGCGTTTACCAGGGCGGCTTTCACGGAAGAGCTGCCAATGTCAAGACCAAGCAAATATTTGCTCATGGTGGTTTGGTTTTAAATCGTCAGCAAAGATTATCGTTAACTGTATAATGAACAAGACCTCCATGGTTTTACCTCGGTCTGTGTCCCCACAGACCGAAACCTTCATATTGGTCTGTGAAGACACAGACCACAGGTTTGGAAAACAAAACCTCCAGGGTTTTAACCCAGATTGCAGTTATCCGCTCAGAAATAGCTGTGTGTTAGGTGGTTCTGTTTTTTCGGGTTCCGGTTTGTGTACTACGGATTTTCGTTTGACG
>JAYUHI010000407.1:0-3649 GCA_043767095.1 Bacteroidota bacterium | reverse complement strand
TCTACGACCCAGTAATGAATCTCGCCATGCCTGAAAAAAAATTTAAGAGGGAGTTAATCAAGCAGGCCGCTATTGAACCAAATTCAAAAGTTCTTGATTTTGGTTGTGGCACAATGACACTTACGTTAATGGCTGCAGAAATCATGGCCGATGCTGAATACTATGCGGTGGATGTGGACGAAAAAATCCTTTCCATCGCTAATGAAAAGCTTAAGCATTCAAACAAGAGATTTGATGTTAGGCAATATGATGGCACAACCTTGCCCTTTGCCGATAACATTTTCGATAGGGTTATCTCCAGCCTGGTCTTTCATCACCTCACAGCAGCACAGAAAGAGAATTCCCTGAAAGAAATTTTCCGTGTGCTAAAGCCGTTGGGCGAGTTGCACATAGCTGATTGGGGCAAAGCAAAAAACAGCATAGCGCGGGCTGCCTTTTATGCGGTGCAACTTTTGGATGGTTTTGAAACAACGACCGATAATGTTTTAGGCAGGCTTCCAGATTATATGTCACGCTCCGGGTTTAGTCCGGTGAGTGAACTTAAAACTTTTCCAACTGCGTTTGGCACCCTTTCGCTTTACAAAGCCGTGGTGCCTGGCAGTGATAAAAAAGATAAATTTGATGACTGATTTGATGAGACCCGCACTATTTTGTTTCATGCTGTTTGCATTAGGTGGTTGCATGAGTGGAGCCAAAGAGCAGCCAACTGATCTTTTAAAAGTCAAACTAAGTGAGTTGAGCAATGAACCCATCGACTTTGGCCAATATAAGGGTAAGACTGTGTTCATAAACTTTTGGGCTACCTGGTGTAAACCATGTATTCAGGAAATGCCAACTATTGAAGCCGCCCAGGCAAAATTGAGTAATGAAAATGTAGTTTTTCTTTTGGCCTCGAATGAAGACGAGGATCTGATGGATAGGTTTATAAAAAAGAATGCTTACCAATTCCACTACGTTCGACTGGAAAACATGGAGGCGTTGAAAATACAGGCATTGCCCACCACCTTTATTTTCAACGGGAACGGAAAATTAAAATTTTCTGAAGCAGGCTACAGACAATGGGATTCACCCGCTAACATTGAATTGATCACTAAAATAATGAACGACAATGAATAATAAAATTTACGTCCTGCTTCTCTGCTGTATCGCTTCTGCCTGTTCGCTAAAAACAAACAAGGAAGGGCAGCCATTGAAAGTCACTCTTCTCTCATCTCCCGCGAAAGCAAAAAGTGCAGAGCCATTTCTGTTTACCGGAAAAGACGGCATGGTTTATTTATCATGGATAGAAAAATCAGGAGACAATGCTTCTCTTAAATTTTCAAGTCTTCAGAACGCTCAATGGTCGGAGCCTCAAACTATCGCCTCTGGAAATTCGTGGTTCGTTAACTGGGCGGATTATCCCATGATGGCGGTCAATGGAAAACAATTCGTGGCTCATTTTTTAGAGAAGAGCGGTGAGAGCACGTACGCCTACGATGTAAAACTTACCACATCGGGTGATAGCGGAAAAACCTGGACGGAACCCCAGGTGCTCCATGATGACAAAAAAAAGGCGGAGCATGGATTTGTAACATTGGAGCCATATGGAGAAAATTTTCTCGTTACATGGCTTGATGGAAGAAACACCGTGATGGAAGGAATGGAGGGCATGGATCACCATGGAGGCCATCATGGTGCCATGAGCTTGCGGGCAGCGATTATAGATTCGAACGGAAATAAAATGAACGAATGGGAACTCGACAACAAAACCTGTGATTGTTGCCAAACCAGCGCGGCCATTGCCGAGGCTGGACCCGTTGTTGTTTATCGCGACCGGTCGGACACAGAAATCCGCGATATCTCCATTGTTAGATTCACTGACGGCCGATGGACGGAACCCAAATCCATCTACAATGATAATTGGAAAATTGCCGGTTGCCCTGTTAACGGCCCCCGTGTTGTGGCCGAGGGTAACAAACTTGCCGTGGCTTGGTTTTCGGCTGCAGCCGATACAGCGGTGGTTAATGTAATTTTTTCAACGGATGGAGGCGCTACGTTTGGTGAGCCAATCCGGGTGGATGAGGGGAATGCGATTGGCCGTGTTGATATTTCATTCCTGAACCGGGAGAGTGTTATGGTAAGTTGGATGGAAGGTGGCGTTATCAAAGCTGCCCAGGTGAAAAGGGATGGTACGAAAAGCCCATCCATAATTATTGCTTCATCTTCTGAATCAAGGTCGAGCGGATTTCCTCAAATGACTAAATCTGGCAATCAATTGATCTTTGCCTGGACAGATGATTCTGAAAAAAATATCAAAGTGGCGAGTTTGGTTTTTTAAAGGGAATAAATTTCTCCGGACATAGAACCATCTCACTTCCAATTTCTGTTACCTTTGCAATGCGAATAAGTTTACTGATAACTGATTACCAGTACACAGATTATCGTCCCGAAGTATCGGGAAATGGGGCCGACCGGCTTTGACAGGATGTGTGAAGCCGTATGCCAGCATGCAAGCTCGTGAGGGTAGAGCTTTAAACACTGCTCTCAAAACCTAAGTGGCGAAAATACTTACGCCATGGCTGCTTAATCCCGCCTAAGGCGGGATAGCTTATCCCGATTAAGAATTGGGAGGCCATCATCGCCCAAGCCTTTGTTCCGCGGGCTTGGACATGCGGTGTCGAAAGCACGAACTGGGCCGTCACGCGCCACGCGTGACTGTCGAGATAACAGTGGCTAAGGATTGGTTTGGCCGTTGCCTGCCGGACTCTTCCCGACAATCAAAGTCAACTAAGCATGTAGAACGTACGTTGTCATCTTCTCTGGACGAGAGTTCGATTCTCTCCGGCTCCACTCTCACCCGCCATAGCTTCAGCGAAGGCGGGTCACTCTCACCCGCCATAGCTCCGATTCATCGGGGCGAAGGCGGGTTTTGTTTTCAAGACTGTGTTGAGATTTATGTTTGTCGGGATTTGAAATTATTTGAAATCCCGACCAGCCATAAGTTTCCGCACAGCTTCTTTCGACTTTTTTAACAGAAAACACCTAAACACGAACTGATGCCCAAGCTTAAGGGCATCGTTATTTAAGTGATTTTACTATTTTTAGAGTAAAGTCCCCTTGGGAAACTTTGTATAACCCCGGTTTTAATTATACCGAATTCGGTATAATTAGAAATTTGGCTGGTGGAAAAGCAAGTGAACATCAGGAAAATATTTTTTAACGAGGTCAGGATACAGCAAAAAATTTAAAACATTTAAGATGGCAAAAAGTAAAACAATAAATGTAAAAGGAACAGAGATTACACTCCTTTCGAAAGGGGCGAACGATTACATTTCCCTCACAGACATTGCTAAATCCAGAAATAGTGCCGAACCTTTTTCTATTATAAACAATTGGATGCATACCAGAAGTACAATTGACTTTATTGGTTTATGGGAAAAGCTTTGCAATCCGGATTTTAAACCTCTCGAATTCGAGAGGTTTAAAAAGCAGTCTGGATTAAAAAGCTTTATCCTAACCCCAATACAATATGAAGGTGCCAACGACATACCTAACATCAAGAATCAATTAATCCCTTAAATCCGCAGGCTAAAACTTTTGAAGGCTCGCGGAAAATACAGGTAACAAAGTTCAGCAAAATTGTTTGGTAATCACAGCACCCGGAGTCATC
>JAYUHI010000406.1:0-3657 GCA_043767095.1 Bacteroidota bacterium | reverse complement strand
AAAGTGACGCTGGCCCTGGTTTCCCTTAATCCGATTGACCTGGCCCGGATTGTTATTTTACTCAAGCTTGATATTTCGGCTCTCATGGGCTATACAGGGGCCTTTTATAAAAGTTTCTTTGGGACCAGTACAGGTATTATTTATTCCTTTTCTCTATTACTACTATGGACAGTGATTCCTTTGGTGCTTTCATTGCGGAAATTCCTAAGGAAGGACATTTAATAGTTACCCGAATGAATCAGTCCGCAGTCTGACAAAAGTCATTTTTGCAGGTAGCCGACTCTGGTACCTTGTGCTACCAATAATAATACCTAAAAAAATAGCTATGAAAAAGATTCAATCTCTTTGTGCCGTATTCCTGGCGACAACGGTGTTACTCTCATGTTCAACTGGTGGAAGCACCGATTCGACTGCCTCCGCAACGGATGAACCTGTAGGTGCTGGTCAATCCGCTGTTCAAGACAATGATTCACAAAAGGACATCGTTCGGGTGGCTGTCGGTTCGGTGGATCATACAACGCTGGTAACCGCAATCAAAACCGCAGAGTATGTTGATGTGCTGTCCAATGCTGGACCTTTCACAGTTTTTGCGCCAACGAATGCGGCATTTGATAAACTTCCTGCAGGTACTGTCGAAGGATTACTAAAACCGGAATCGAAGAATGTGCTAAGAAATATACTGGAGTATCATGTTTCCGTAGGCGTATACAAGCTGGAGAATCTGCAAAATGGACAAAAAATTAACCAGGTCAACCTGGATGATGTTGTTATTGAAGTAAAGGACGGGAAGTACACCGTGAATGGTGCCAACATTCTTGGTACTGCCCCTGCATCGAACGGTGTGGTTTATGTCATTGATGCTGTTTTGCTGCCTCCTGACAAGAAGTAACTTGCGGGTTGAAATTGCCGGTTGAAAAAAGAAATCACATCCAGGGAAGATATTGTCGCATTGGTCGATCGGTTTTATGACAAAGTAAAGAGCGATAAGCTCCTGGCACCTGTATTTAGTCATGTGGATTGGCCGAAACACTTACCGATCATGTATTCGTTTTGGTCTTCCATGTTGCTGGGCGAACAGTCCTACGTGGGAAACCCATTTCAAAAGCACATGGGATTGCCAATAGACTCCTTGCACTTCAGGCAGTGGTTAGTTTTGTTCAATGCTACCGTATCGCAGTATTTTGAGGGAGCGGTTGCAGAAGAAGCATTGAGCCGTGCTGCCACGATAGCAGCTGTTTTTCAACACAGATTAGGTTTAGGAACGGATAGGCCGTAGTGTATTGTGCGTTTTGATTGTCTATGGTCTGAGATTCACCTTCAGTGTTTCTTATTGCCTCGTGGAGGTTGGCTACGGGTTGTCCATCCCAGGATAAGGTAAATCGGGCAAATGCTTATCAATGCGGTCAGTATTAGAATAATGCCGCTCGCAAGAAGTATGGAACCCCACAATCCGGCAAGGGTACCAGACAAGTGCAGGGTAATGATGGTAATTCCGATACCAAGGCGAACTAATTTGTCAACAAATCCGATATTCCGTTTCATACTTGTTCTTAGTTGGTACAGATTACAAAAAATGGTTATTTATTGAAATGACTTTTGTCATCATCCCTTATCATTGGGAGATATTGCTTTGTGTTTTACTTTATGTCATTGTTCATTTCTAGCTTTTAATTTTTTAATGCTTCCTCTTTGGTACGATATGCCGACTTGGTAATTTTCTTTTTCCTCACCCGGCTGGCAGAGGTAGTTGGTACCGTGGGTGGTTTTGGTTCGTCCGTGTTCTTTGTTTCCATTTTCCAGTTTTTGTATGATTTTCAACTGGTGCTGGCACTCACCGGGTTACTTAATATTTTCAGCAACACGACCAAAATAATTCGGTTCAGCGCATTTTTTCTTTTGTCGCCCGCCTTTTCTATTCGCGCGACGTGTTAGACCGGCTCTTTTGGGCGGAGGTATAGCCGGCTTTTTAGCCGGATTTATAGGAACAGGCGGAGCCATTCGTGGCCTGGTGCTTGCCGCATTTAGGTTGGAGAAAAACTTGTTTGTTGGTACATCCGCTGCGATAGATTTTGGTGTTGATTTGAGCAGAACACTGATCTACCTGGACAGTCGGCACTTTGGCCATTCAGCCTGGATATATGTGCCCCTGTTGCTGATTGCGTCATTTGCAGGCAGCTATTTTGGCAAAAGACTTCTTGGCAAGATTAGCGAAGGGCTGTTCAGGAAGGTCCTCCTTGTCCTTGTCTTTCTTGCCGGGTTGATTCTGGTGTTTGAAAAAATGACCCTGGTGTTTGAGTAATTGACACAGCCAGTCTGACCAGGGCCGTTAAAACTGACAAAAATCAGCCGCTTCTCTAATCTCCATCACTGTTTCAAGGAATGATGCTTTCTACTTTTAGGTTTTATAGAAACCCAAACCAACTAGCCTATGGAACTGGAGAGGTTTAGCTACGATAATAAGATCGTCAAGGCCTTTATTATCGCCACTGTCATTTTCGGTTTGGTTGCCATGTTGGTTGGGCTGACCGCCGCCATCCAGTTATTCTATCCGGCTTTAAATTTTGAACTTCAGTACACGACTTTTGGCCGGATCCGTCCTTTGCACACAAACGCGGTTGTTTTTGCCTTTGTCGGCAACGCCATGTTTGCGGGAGTTTACTATTCGCTGCAGCGCTTGCTCAAAACAAGAATGTACAGTGACCTTCTCAGCTGGGTTCATTTCTGGGGGTGGCAATCGATTATCCTGGCGGCTGCAATTACGCTGCCACTTGGTCTCACGACTTCCAAGGAGTATGCGGAACTTGAATGGCCAATTGACATAGCGATCACTGTAATCTGGGTAGTGTTCGGTTGGAACATGATTGGGACCATTTTTAGACGACGTGAAAGGCACTTGTACGTGGCGATCTGGTTTTATATCGCGACTTTTATTACAGTGGCTGTGCTTCATCTGGTTAATTCTTTTGAGGTCCCTGTGACCTGGTTCAAGAGTTACCCTTTTTATGCGGGCGTGCAAGATGCCCTTGTGCAATGGTGGTACGGGCACAATGCGGTTGCATTTTTTCTTACTACACCCTATCTGGGGCTGATGTATTATTTCTTGCCGAAGGCTGCAAACCGTCCTGTGTATTCTTATCGGCTATCGATTATTCACTTTTGGTCATTGATTTTCATTTACATCTGGGCGGGCCCCCATCACTTACTTTATACAGCCCTACCTGATTGGGTTCAGTCACTTGGTGTGGTCTTTTCCATTATGCTCATCGCGCCATCATGGGGAGGAATGCTCAATGGATTGCTGACTTTGCGGGGTGCCTGGGACAGGGTGAGAGAAGATCCGGTGCTTAAGTTTATGGTTGTCGCCGTAACAGCCTATGGCATGGTGACCCTGGAAGGCCCATTGCTATCACTGAAAAATATTAATGCCATAGCGCATTTTACAGACTGGATTGTAGCCCATGTCCACATTGGTGGGATGGGATGGAACGGATTCCTGATTTTTGGAATCCTTTATTGGGTGGTTCCGAGAATGTGGGGCACGCAACTTTTCTCAATCAAGCTGGCTAACCTGCATTTTTGGCTGGGTACGTTGGGAATTATTTTTTACGCGTTGCCCATGTATGTTTCAGGGGTAGTGCAAAGCCTGATGTGGAAGGA
>JAYUHI010000405.1:0-3658 GCA_043767095.1 Bacteroidota bacterium | reverse complement strand
ATTCTCCCGTAGGGGGGTACGGGCTAGTGATGAATTTTTAGCCGAAAAAAAATTGAAATTTCTCGTTCGGTGTCAAAAAGCTGCAATGTGGGTTAAGGTTCACAGTAAATTTGGGCAACGGTTTTCCTTCATCCTGTGCAACAGCCACATTTAAAATCGTGCATAGGATTACGCAAGTCGTAATTTTTTTCATACGCAATAATTTAGGTTAAACATGAGGACAAAATTTCAGTGCTAGGGACTACCAGTAAAAAGCGAATCGAAATTAGTAAACTAATGGGAACTTGCATATGACAAATGCCAGTACTTTTGATACCTCCAGACCTCCAGGTTTTTTAAAAGCCTTTGGAGATCTTCTCTGGCCGGAATGGGAATTAAGGGGGCAAAACATCGGCTGCAACCATTTTGGAAATGCACCCTTTTGATTGAAAACCTATCAGACTAAACCTAAAGTGGGCAAAACCTAAGCCGGTTTGTTTCCGTCTGGATCAAGATTTTCGAAATCATTACAAATACATCTTCTCAATCTCCCCTCCATGCTTTTCCATTAATTTACTGCGGATCATTTTGAATGAGGCAGTCAGTTCACCGCCTTCCACAGACCAATCCCCCTCACTTAATATAAATTTACCAACGCGCTGATAGTTCTGGAGTGTTTTGTTTAGCCGGTCAACTTCCTGCTGCATCTTTTGAATCACCTTAATGTTGTGCACCATAAATTGGGAGGAAGTCCAATGCACTCCATTTTCTTCACACCAGCTTTGCAACACTGTAAAATGCGGCACCAGTATAGCGCTTACAAACGGTTTGTTAAACCCAATGATCATGCACTGTGAAATAAAAGGCGAGGTGATAAAATGCCGCTCCAATGGCTGTGGCGCGATGTAAATCCCTGACGAGGTTTTGAAAATGTCTTTCTTGCGATCGGTGATGGCGAGGAAACGTTTCTTCACCATCTTGCCAACATCGCCTGTGCGAAACCAACCATCATCGGTAAAGACTTCGCGGTTTAGTTCGGGTCTGTTGAAATACCCTTTCATAATGTTGGGGCCTTTCACCAGGATTTCCCCCTCTCCGTTTTCATTGATGTCGTCCAGTTTAATTTCCACACCGGGCACTGGCAGGCCCACCGTTTCGAAATTGTTCATGCCAGGCTCGGGCCGGTTCACCGTAATTAGAGGTGAAGCTTCCGTCATACCATAACCCGAAAGTGTTGTCACGCCCGCTGCCGAAAATAATCTTGCGATTTCAGGGCGCAACGCTGCAGCGCCCACTACCATAAATTTAATTTTGCCGCCCAGCGCTTTTCGCCACCGGTTCAGCACCAGCAAACGGGCAAGAAATAATTTAATGGGGAATAAAAATCCCTGCCCGGAAAACGTGTTTCGTCTCTCCGCTTTAAATTGTTCACCGGTTTTCATGGCCCAGGTGATCAGCATTTTTGTAAGTGTGCTTTCTTGCTCGCGCTGCTCTTCCAGAATTTCATACATGCGCTCCAGTGTTTTTGGGACGCACGTGCAGAAGAATGGCTTCACGGTTTTAAAATCTTTATCAATCGTTTCTAATTTCCGGCTGAAATAAATGTTAGCTCCGAAGGCCATGCAGGCATAGCAACTGGTGCGCTCGAAGATGTGGCTGAACGGAAGGAAGCTCAGAATTTTATCACCCGGCCCGATTGGGAACAGCGGCAGGATGGATTTGATATTGCTCACCACATTCCGGTGGGTGAGCATGGCGCCTTTGGGGGTGCCCGATGTGCCGGACGTGTACATGATGGCGAGCATATCGGTTTCGCTGACTTCATTTTTTCTTTTGATCAGTTCGGTATTGACCGAGGCATTTTGATTGCGGTGATTAAGCCCATCGAAGAAATTGGGCTGCGTTTCATCAAGATGAGAAATTTGATGGAGGCCAGAAATTGATTTTACTTTATTAAAGAGTGGAGCATCGGCAGTAATGCAAATTTTGGCAGCAACTTCCTCCAGAATAAATTTCATATCCTCAACGGTGGCCGTTGGGTGAATGGGCACGATCACCATGCCTAATTGCTGGCAGGCAAAATCAATCATCATCCAAAGCGGGCTTCCCATGCGGGGGATTAAAGCGGCACAATCTCCTTTTTGAAAACCCTGTGCAATCAGCCAGCAGGAAATGTTGTCAATTTGTTGTTGGATGTTGCCGATGGAAAACCCTTTCCATTTGTCATCATAAAAAAAATTCAGAGCCGCTTGTTGCGGATATTTGTTCATTTGATATTCAACAATATCAAACACCCGAAGAAAATCGACATTAGCCTTCATCATGTTTCTTTTGGTTTTTCCGGGGCTATGTAAAGAATGTCGTACAGCAATTCAAAAAACTCAGGAAAGTCGGGCAGGTTATTGTGACGGGCTCCCGCCACCGGGTGCAACGTTATTTTGTCCGGGTGAAGCGCCTGCAATTTCACACTTTGGTTGAAAGAGATAAGCCGGTCTTTATTGCCGTGAATAATATGCACGGGACAAGAAATGGTTTTCAAATATTGATCAGTCCGGATGTCGTAAGTCAAAATCCATTTCAGGGGAAGGAAAGAAGCATATCGTCTGGCATTATATAAAAAGCTGAAGTACGGTGAATCGAGAATGAGCAATCGGGGATTGTTCCAGGAAGCCACGCGGGCGGCAATACCGCTTCCGAAGGATCGGCCATACACAACGATTTTATCTTCCGCATAATGTTTACGCAACCATTGATAAAGAAACTGAGCATCGCTAAAAAGTTTCTCTTGCGTGCGCTTGCCACGGCTCTTGCCAAAGCCCCGGTAATCCATCATAAAAAAATCATAGCCATTGCTCACAAAGTCTTTCGCGAATTTTCCCCAGCCCTTAATGCTCCGCGAATTTCCTTTGAGATAATAAATCACCCCTCGTGAGTTTGGCACTTTGAAATGAATGGCGTTGATATTTCCACCATCTTCCATTTCAAAATTCAATTCCTCGAATGGAAATGGATACTGATATTTGAAATGCAAGGCGAGTATTTCCGGCCGGAAGAAGAACAAATGCTGAAAGAAGTACAAGGTGAGGCAGAGAAATGCATAGAGGCTTGCCAGTATTATGATAATCGTTGCGACCATTCTTTAGAAATATCGGAAAAAAGATTGGCGTGGAAAGGGAGGGACAGGTCAGAATTTAAATCGCATCCCCACGTTCACTACTTGTGTTTCGTAGTAATTGTAAGCAGTCACCGTCACCGACTGTCCGGAAATCTCCTTTCGAATTTGGAAGGTGTTCAATAAATCCGTTACCGTCAGGCGCCACTCCAATTTTTTATTCTTCGAAGTTTTTTTCAGACCAAAATCAAGGGAATACCGTGACTTTATTTTCCCTTGCGGAATGATGTCTGGCGCATAGTAAACACTCGACAATTGAAATTCAATTTGACGGGGCAACTTCACATTCGAAATCACTTTGAAGTTACCTGTGTATATCTCGCTTGCGGGCGACTGAAAGGTTTGTTCGTAAGGATAAAAACTGGAGCCGGAAAAAGAATTGATCGTGTTGCGATACAGGTTTAGGCTGGATGTAAACCTCCAGTTAGTTGAGATGGTTTGCTGAAGCGTTAATTCCAGCCCCCCGTTTGTTCCCTTGCCCAGGTTAGAAGGGATTGTATTCACAAT